>NZ_JBEZGJ010000038.1:0-34191 GCF_040649965.1 Micromonospora sp. NPDC048843 | reverse complement strand
TCGATGGCGTCGAACCTGACCAGCCAGGTCCGCAACATCGCCTCGGTGACGACGGCGGTGGCGAAGGGTGACCTGTCGCAGAAGATCACCGTGGATGCCCAGGGCGAGATCCTGGAGCTGAAGTCGACAGTCAACACGATGGTCGACCAGCTCTCGTCGTTCGCCGACGAGGTGACCCGGGTGGCCCGCGAGGTCGGTATCGAGGGCAAGCTCGGCGGTCAGGCGCAGGTGAAGGGCGTCTCCGGCACCTGGCGCGACCTCACCGAGAACGTCAACCAGCTCGCCTCGACGCTGACCACGCAGTTGCGGGCCATCGCCCAGGTGTCCACCTCGGTGACCCGGGGCGACCTGACCCAGCGGATCGCGGTCAAGGCGCAGGGCGAGGTCGCCGAGCTGAAGGACAACATCAACCAGATGATCGTCACCCTCCGGGAGACGACGAAGAAGAACGCCGAGCAGGGCTGGCTGGACTCCAACCTCGCCCGCATCGGCGGCCTGTTGCAGGGCCAGCGCGACCTCGGCGAGGTCTGCCGCATGATCATGACGGAGGTGACTCCGCTGGTCGACGCCCAGCTCGGCGCCTTCTTCCTGGCAGACGACACCGACGGCAGCATGCGGCTGCGGCTGACCTCCTCGTACGGGTACGTGGCACGGGGGCACGACGTCACCTTCGGGCCGGGTGAGGGGCTGGTCGGGCAGACCGCGCTCTCCCGTCGCACGATCCGGGTCAGCGCCTCCCCGAACAGTCGACTCACCCTGCGGTCCGGCCTGGCCGAGACACCCCCGTCCGACCTGGTGGTGCTCCCCGTCCTGTTCGAGGGCGAGCTGCTCGGGGTGATCGAGTTCGCCAGTGTGTCGGCCTTCTCCGAACTGCACCTGTCGTTCCTGGAGCGGTTGGTGCTCACCATCGGCATCGCTGTCAACACCATCCAGGCCAACCGGCGTACGGAGGAGCTGCTGGCCCAGTCGCAGCGGCTGGCGCACGAGATGCAGGAGCAGTCGGCGGAGTTGCAGCGCACCAACGCCGAGCTGGAGGAGAAGGCCACTCTGCTGTCCGAGCAGAAGGGCAACATCGAGACGAAGAACCGGGAGATCGAGCTGGCGCGGCTGGGCCTGGAGGAGAAGGCGCAGCAGCTGACCCGGGCGTCGGCGTACAAGTCCGAGTTCCTGGCCAACATGAGCCACGAGCTGCGGACCCCGCTGAACTCGTTGCTGCTGCTGGCCCGTCTGCTGGCCGAGAACTCGGAGCAGAACCTCAGCCCGAAGCAGATCGAGTTCGCCCGGACCATCCACGGGTCCGGCTCCGACCTGCTGCGACTGATCGACGACATCCTCGACCTGTCCAAGATCGAGGCGGGCCGGATGGACGTCGAGCCGACCGAGATCCGCTTCACCGAGCTGCGCGGCTACGTGGAGCAGGCGTTCGCGCCGCAGGCCGAGGAGAAGAACCTGGACTTCCAGGTACGGGTGAGCAAGGATCTGCCGCCGGCGTTGGTGACCGACGCGCAGCGGTTGCAGCAGATCCTGCGCAACCTGCTCTCCAACGCTGTGAAGTTCACCGACAACGGTGCAGTGACGCTGCGGATCGCCCCGGCCGCGGAGAACGCGGTCTTCGACGTGCCGGCGCTGACGAACGCCCAGCAGGTGATCGCGTTCACCGTGATCGACACCGGGATCGGCATCTCCGACGACAAGCTGTCGATCATCTTCGAGGCGTTCCAGCAGGCCGACGGCACTACCAGTCGCCGGTACGGCGGCACCGGCCTGGGTCTGTCGATCAGCCGCGACCTGGCCCGACTGATCGGCGGCACCATCACCGTCTCGTCCGCGCCCGGTCAGGGCTCGACCTTCACCCTGTTCGTGCCGCAGGTGCTGGCCCCGGACGCGGTGGTAGCGCCGCAGACTCCGTCGCCGCAGCGCGCCGGGCTGCCGTCGTCGCTGCTGATGCCGCCGCTGGAACTGCTGCCGGAACGGCCGGAGGCACCTGCCACCCGTCAACTGGACGGCGCCACTGTGCTGATCGTGGACGACGACGTCCGCAACGTCTTCGCGTTGACCAGCGCGTTGGAGCTGCACGGGATGACCGTGCTGTACTCGGACAACGGGGCGGACGGTGTCCGTCTGCTGGCCGAGCATCCGGAGGTGGACATCGTGCTGATGGACGCCATGATGCCCGACCAGGACGGTTACGAGACCACCCGCCAGATTCGCCGCAACCACCGGTTCGCCGACCTTCCGGTGGTCTTCCTGACCGCGAAGGCGATGCCGGGTGACCGTGAGTCGGCGCTCGCTGCCGGGGGCAGCGACTACATCACCAAGCCGGTCGACCTGGACGACCTGATCGAACTGATGTCGTCCTGGATCAACGGCAGCCGGACCGAGGAGACTTCGTGACCCAGATGGCCAAAGCGCTGCTCGTGGACGACCGGCGGCAGAACCTGACGGCCCTGGAGGCGATCCTTCAGGGTCTGCCGGTCCAGTCCGTGGCGGTGGAGAGCGGCGAGGCGGCGCTCAAGCAACTGCTGGTGGACGACTTCGCGGTGATCCTGTTGGACGCGCAGATGCCGGACATGGACGGCTTCGAGACGGCAAGCCACATCAAGCGCCGCGAGCGGACCCGGCACGTGCCGATCATCTTCCTCACCGCCGCCGACCGGGACGCCCAGCTCGCCCTTCGGGGTTACCAGGTGGGGGCTGTGGACTACCTCACCAAGCCGTTCGACCCGTGGGTGCTCAGGGCCAAGGTGTCGGTATTCGTCGAGCTGTGGGTGAAGACCCGGCAGCTCGCCACCCAGTCGGATCTGGTCCGGGAGCGCGACACGCAGTGGCGGCGGCTCACCGACGCTGTCGACGAGGCGACCGCCCAGCTCCGGTCGGACGACCCGGAGGTCCGCGACCGGGCGGTACGGCTGCTCGAACAGGCCCGCTGGGGCAACACCGCCTGACGGCGGCGGGGCGACTCAGCCGGTGGGCTGGTCGTTGCGGATCATCAGGGCGCTGCGCAGGCCGGTGATGTCCAGCACGCGGATCAGGAAGTCGCCCACGTGCGTCAGCATCAGCAGGCTCTGCGCGTGGCTGGCCTTGCGGCTGAGCACGACCAGGGTGCCCAGGCCCTGCGAGTCGCAGAAGGTGACGCCGCCGAGGTCGAGCACGATCTTCGGCGGCGGGTCGGCCAGCACCTCGTTGACGACGGTGGAGAGCTGGGCCGCCGTGAGCATGTCGATCTCACCGGCCAGGCGCAAGACTGCTTCGTCGCCCGTCCGGTGTAGCGTGATGGACAGTTCGGCACGATCCACCCGCTCAGCCTAGCGCGATCCGACCGGCCTGGCCTGTCGAGGCCGCGAGCCGTCGCCGTCCAGGCCACGAAGCCCCCGTGTCGGCGCTGCTGACCGGCGCGAGTCACAGGTGAGCCGGGTAACCCCGCCACGGGGTGGCTGCTGGTTGACCGTCCGGCGCTGTCACAATGGCGGCATCGTGACCGACATCTTTCCCGCCGGATCCGGCCGCTACCCAGCCGATGCGCCGGCCTCCGAGGCCCTGTTCGACCGCGCCCGCGCCATCGTGCCGGGCGGGGTGAACTCCCCTGTGCGCGCCTTCCAGGCGGTCGGCGGCACCCCGCGTTTCATGGTCCGTGGTGAGGGCCCGTGGCTGTACGACGCCGACGGTCGCCGCTACGTCGACCTGGTCTGCTCCTGGGGTCCGCTGATCCTCGGGCACGCCCACCCGGAGGTGGTGGAGGCCGTCCAGGCCGCCGCCGCCCGGGGTACCAGCTTCGGCACGCCCACCCCCGGTGAGGTGGAGTTGGCAGCCGAGCTCGTCGACCGGACCCCGATGGAGCAGGTCCGGCTGGTCAACTCCGGCACCGAGGCGACAATGTCGGCGATCCGGCTGGCCCGTGGCTTCACCGGCCGTTCGAAGATCGTCAAGTTCGCGGGCTGCTACCACGGCCACGTCGACGCGCTGCTCGCCGCCGCCGGCTCCGGCGTGGCCACCCTGGGCCTGCCCGACTCGCCCGGCGTGACCGGCGCGGCGGCCAGCGAGACGATAGTGCTTCCGTACAACGACATCCGGGCCGTCGAGGAGGCGTTCGCCGCCGAGGGCCAGCACATCGCCGCGGTGATCACCGAGGCCGCCGCCGGCAACATGGGCGTGGTGGCCCCCCGCGACGGCTTCAACCAGCAGCTCGCCCGGATCGCGCACGCACACGGCGCCCTGCTCGTGGTGGACGAGGTGATGACCGGGTTCCGGGTCTCCCGCGCCGGGTGGCACGGCCTCGACGCCTCCGACGCCGACCTGTGGACGTACGGCAAGGTCATGGGTGGCGGCCTGCCCGCCGCGGCGTTCGGCGGGCGCGCGGACATCATGGCGCGGCTCGCGCCGGCCGGCCCGGTCTACCAGGCCGGCACTCTCTCCGGTAACCCGCTCGCCTGCGCCGCCGGCCTGGCGACCCTGCGGCTCGCCGACGACGCGCTGTACCAGCGCCTCGACGAGACGGCCGCCGTCGTGGGCAAGCTGGCGTCCGACGCGTTGGCCGCCGCCGGGGTCCCACACCGGCTGTCGTACGCGGGCAGCATGTTCTCGGTCTTCTTCACCGACGCCGACGTGGTCGACTACGACAGCGCGCGCACCCAGCAGGTGCCGGCGTTCAAGGCGTTCTTCCACGCGATGCTCGCCGCCGGCGTCTATCTGCCGCCGAGCGCGTTCGAGTCGTGGTTCGTGTCGGCGGCGCTCGACGACGCCGCTCTGGAACACATCGCCGACGCGCTGCCGACGGCGGCGAACGCGGCGGCAGCGGCCGGTCACGGGGGGTAGAAAAACCTTGAGTAAGACGGTGGTGCACGTGCTTCGGCACGGCGAGGTGTACAACCCCGACCAGATCCTCTACGGCCGGCTGCCCGGCTTCCGCCTCTCCGAGTTGGGTGTGCAGATGGCCAAGGCCGCCGCGCAGGGCCTGGCCGAGCGGGAGATCGTGCACGTGGTGGCCAGCCCGCTGGAGCGCGCCCAGCAGACCGCCGAACCGATCGCCGCCCAGTTCGGGCTGCCGGTCGGGGTGGACGAGCGGCTGATCGAGAGCGCCAACTGGTTCGAGGGCAAGAAGGTCTCCCCGGGTGACGGGTCGTTCCGCGATCCGCGCAACTGGTGGGTGCTGCGCGACCCGGTGACCCCGTCCTGGGGTGAGGCGTACCGGGTGATCGCCGAGCGGATGTTCGCCGCCGTGCAGGCCGCCCGGGTCGCCGCCGAGGGACGCGAGGCGGTGCTGGTGTCGCACCAGCTCCCGATCTGGACGTTGCGCCGTCACGTCGAGCGCAAGCGGCTCTGGCACGACCCGCGCAAGCGGCAGTGCGGGCTGGCGAGCCTCACCTCGTTCCACTTCGACGACGCGAAGGTGGTGGGCATCGGCTACAGCGAGCCGGCCGCGCACCTGATCGCTCTCTCCGCGACAGCCCGGACGGCCAAGGGGGCCTGATGAACGCCCGGAGGTGGACCGCCGGTCTGCTCGCCACCGTCGCCGCGGTGGCGCTGGTCGGCTGCACGTCGTCGAAGGCGCAGGAGAAGACCTGCACGACCACCACCGACGGGATCTTCGAGTGCGCACCGGACCAGCGCTCCGCACCACCGAAGCTCGCCGGTGAGCTGCTTCTCGGCGGCACCTATGACGTCAGCGAGGCTCGCGGTCAGGTGGTGGTGGTCAACTTCTGGGGCTCCTGGTGCGCGCCGTGCCGCGCCGAGGCCGACGACCTGGAAGCCGTCTACCAGGCCACCAAGGGTTCCGGGGTGAACTTCCTCGGCATCAACGTCCAGGATTCGCGGGACAAGGCCAAGGCGTTCGAGAAGGGCCGGGTCACCTATCCGAGCCTGTTCGACCCGTCAAGCAAGACGGCACTCGCCCTGGACATCCCGCCGAACAGCGTGCCGGCGACTGTGGTGCTCGACCGGGACGGCCGGATCGCGGCGGTGATCCGGGCCGCCGTCAAGCAGGAGGGCCTGCAACCGATCGTCGAACGGGTCGCCGCCGAGAAGTCAGCGCCGAACTGATGGGCGAGACCTTCGAGCAACTGGCCCTCAACGGGCCGCTGCTGCTCGCCATCGGCGCGGCGGCGCTCGCCGGCCTGGTCAGCTTCCTCTCCCCGTGCGTGCTTCCGCTCGTCCCCGGTTACCTGTCGTACGTGACCGGCCTGGCCGGCGCCGACCTGGAGGGCCGACGGCCGGAAGCCGATCCCGTGCCGGGCAGCGGGGGTGTCGCGGTCAAGGAGCGGGTCGCGCGAGTCGGCGCGGTCAAGGGTCGGGTGCTCGCCGGGACGCTGCTCTTCATCGGCGGCTTCACAGTCGTCTTCGTGGCCACCGCGATCCTCTTCGCCAGCATCGGCCGGGTGTTCTTCGACTACAAGCGCGAGTTGCAGATCGGCGTCGGCGTGCTGGTCATCGTGGCGGGGCTGAGCTACCTCGGGATGATCCCGGCCCTGCAACGGGAGTTCCGGATCTCCCGCTTGCCGTCGGCCGGGCTGCTCGGCGCACCGGTCTTCGGGGCTGTCTTCGCGCTCAGTTGGGTGCCCTGCACCGGCCCCACGCTCGGCGCGGTGATGGGCATGGCCACGGCCAGCGGCCAGAGCGACCGCGCCGTGGTGCTCGCCGTGGCGTACTGCCTCGGGTTGGGGATACCGTTCATCGTCTTCGGGCTGGGCTTCGAACGCCTGCTCGGGGTCTTCCGCGCCGTCCGGCGCAACAGCCGCTGGGTCACCCGGGTCGGCGGCGCTCTGCTCATTTTGATCGGCCTGGCCCTGGTCACCGGCGGATGGCAGAGCTTCGTGATCTGGTTGCAGACCACCGTCGGGGTGGGCGAGGTGAGCATCTGATGACGGTCGTCGACGACCGACCGGAGACCGTGGCGCCCGCGCCACGCCGCCGGCCGAACCGGCTGCTGGCCCTGCTGCGCAACTCGTGGCGGCAGCTCACCAGCATGCGTACGGCGCTGATCCTGCTCTTCCTGCTCGCGATCGCCGCCATTCCCGGCTCGGTGCTGCCGCAGCGCGGGATCAGCCCGGAGAAGGTCAACGAGTACTTCGTCGACCACCCGGACTGGGCCCCGCGACTGGACCGGATCGGCGCGTTCGAGGTCTTCGGGTCGGTCTGGTTCTCCGCGATCTACCTGCTGCTGTTCACCTCCCTGATCGGCTGCATCACGCCCCGGCTGCGCGACCACGTCCGCACACTGCGGTCCCGTCCGCCGGCCGCGCCGAAGCGGATGGCACGGCTGCCGCAGCACACGGTGCTGCCCGCACCGCCCGGTGGGGCGGCGGCGATCGCCGAGGCGCTGCGCAAGCGCCGCTGGCGCGTCGAGGTGCGCGGCGACGAGGTCTCCGCCGAGAAGGGCTATCTCAAGGAGACCGGCAACCTGCTGTTCCACACCTCGCTCATCGCGGTGCTGATCGGGGTGGCGCTCGGCTCCTGGTACGGCTGGAGCGGCAACCGGCTGCTGGTGGCCGGCGCGGACAACGCGTTCTGCAACACCCGCCAGCAGTACGCCGAGGCGAAGCTCGGCCCTCAGGTGGACAGCGCCGACCTGCCCGGCTTCTGCCTGCGGCTGGACGACTTCGAGGCCCGGTTCCTGGCGTCCGGCCAGCCGGAGTTCTTCAACGCCACGGTCACCGTCGACGGCCCGGACGAGCCGACCCGCAGCGCCGACTTCTCGGTGAACTCGCCGCTGCGCCTCAACGACGCGAGCGTCTACCTGCTCGGCCACGGGTACGCGCCGGTGATCCGCTACACCGACCGGTTCGGCAACAGCCAGATCAGTGACGAGCCGTTCCTGACCACCGGCGACATGGGCCTGACCAGCGAGGGGCTGGCGGCCTTCCCGGACGCGAACGTCGACCCGGCGACCGGCCAGCGCGCACCGGATCTGCAGATGGCGTTCACAGGCATCTACCTGCCCACAGCGCCCGAGCAGGCGCCGTTCGTCCGCTCGCAGTACCCGACCGAGCGCAACCCGGCGCTGAACCTGGTCGCCTACCGGGGCAACCTCGGCCTGGACGCCGGTATCCCCGGCTCGGTCTACCAACTCGACCAGCGGCAGGTGCGGGCCGGCAAGGTCAAGGAGGTCGGCACCAAACTGCTCCGCAAGGGCGAGACCTGGAAGCTGGACGACGGCACGACAGTCGAGTTCCTGGGCACCGAGCGGTACGTCACCCTCTCCATCCGGCACGATCCCGGCTCGACGATGCTGTTGGTCAGTTGCGGCGTCCTGCTGGTCGGGTTGATGGGTTCCCTGTTCGGGAAGCGCCGCCGGGTGTTCTTCCGGGTGGCGCCGGCCGACCCCGGGGAAGGATCTCCGACGAGCGGTAGTAGCTTGATGGAGGTCGGTGGGTTGCCGCGTACCGACTATCCAGGGTTCGCCGACGAGTTCACCCAGCTCGTCGCCGCCGTCAGCGGTGCCGAACGGCCTGAAGCTGACTCCGCTGACCGGGCCGGCGTGCGAGAAGGAGCCGAGTGATGTCCGCACTCTCCGACAATCTGGTGACCTTCGCGATCCTGGCCTACCTGGTCGCGATGATCGGCCACGCCGTCGAGTACGCGCTGGGCAACGTGCGTACCCGGGTCGCCACGGCGGCTCCGGTGCGCGAGCTGGTAGGTGCCGGCGGCGGTGTCGTCCCGACGCCGCCCGCGCCGGTCCCGTCGCCGCCCACCGGCGACCGCTCCGCCCGGCGGGCCCGGCTCGCCGGCCTGGTCGGGGTGGGTGCCACAGCGGTCGCCGCCGCGCTGCACCTGGCTGCGCTGGTCACCCGTGGGCTCGCCGCGGACCGGATGCCCTGGGGCAACATGTACGAGTTCGTGCTCACTGTGACGTTCATCGGGGTCGCCGCCTGGCTGGTGGTGCTCTGGAAGCGGCCATCGCTGCGCAAGCTCGGGCTCTTCCTCACCCTGGTGATGGTGCTGCTGGTCGCCACCGCCGAGCTGGTGCTGTACGTGCCGATCGTGCCGCTGGTGCCGGCGCTGAACTCGTACTGGTTCGTCATCCACGTCTCGACGATCGTCTTCGCGTCCGGCATCTTCCTGCTCGGTGTGGTGCCGGCGGTCGGCTTCCTGATGCGCAACGGGTACGAGCAGGGCAAGCGGAGCTTCCCGTACACCCTGGCCAAGCGGCTGCCCGGCGCCGCCGGCCTGGAGCGGCTGACCTTCGCGCTGCACGCCTTCGCGTTTCCGATCTTCACCTTCGCGGTGATCGCCGGTGCCATCTGGGCCGAGGCGGCCTGGGGGCGGCCGTGGGGCTGGGACCCGAAGGAGACCTGGGCGTTCATCTCCTGGGTGGTGTACGCCGGCTACCTGCACGCCCGCGCGACGCCCAGCGTGAAGCGCAACGTGGCCACCTGGATCGCGGTTCTCGGCTTCCTCACCATGCTGATGAACCTGTTCGGCGTGAACATCTTCTTCACCGGCCTGCACTCGTACGGCGGGTTGGACTGATCCTGGCAACGCGGTGCGGGCCGGTCACGGATTCGTCCGTGACCGGCCCGCGTCTACCGGGTGGGTCGCCAGGCCCGCAACGCCCGCTCGACCTGGATGGTGACCTGGTAGGACACCTCCGGTAGATCGGCCAGCTCGATCCGCTCACCGCGCATCGCCAGTTGGGCGTGCAGCTCCCGGGCGACGGCGTCGCGAAGCTCGACCAGCAGGGGCGACAACCCGTCCGGGTCGCCGACGACGTACGCGTCCGACATGAACCCACTCTGCTCCCGCGTCCCGCCGTTCGGCCAGGCACGGTGAGATGTGCCCGCCGGGCTTGACCCGGTCCTGATCGGCAATGTGGCGGTGTCCCGCGCCCGGTCGGCCGTTGATCCACTCGGCTTCCAGGAAGTCGGGGTGTCTGGCAGCCCGGGACACCGCGACTTCGCGAAACCCGAGTGGATCTTGTGGTTGCCGGCCACCCGGGTCGGGTCACAGCTCGCGTTACCCCGATATGCGCGTCACGGGGTGACGCAGCGTTGAGTGCTCGCTACCGTGCGGCGGACGGGTCGCCTGACCCGACAATCGCGGCGGAAGGTGGGGTGCGGTGACCACAGTGGTGTCCACGGCGGCGTTGATCCGGGAGCAGCTCCGGCGGTCGCGGCTCGCGGCCGGGCTGACTCAGGAGGAGTACGGCAAGCGGGCGCACTGCTCGCCGTCCATGGTGTCGGCCGTCGAGCTGGGGCACACGGCGCCCAACGAGGCGTACCTGACCCGGGCCGACGAGGTGCTCGACACCGGTGGTCTGCTGACCTCGCTCCGCGACCTGGGTCGGCGCGACGGCGAGCCGGTCTGGTTCCGCCCCTGGCTGGAGGTCGAACGGGTCGCCACCCAACTTCGCTGCTTTGAGGCGACGATGATTCCCGGGCTGTTGCAGACCGCCGACTACGCCCGTGCGGTGTTCCGGCTCGACCTCGGGCTGACCGCCGACCGGGTGGAGGAGTTGGTGGCGGCCCGGCTGGAGCGGCAGACCATCCTCGACCGGGAGCACCCGCCGCAGCTCACCGCCGTGATCGACGAGGCCGCGTTGCAGCGTTTCGCGGAGGGCTGCGCCGGTGTGCTGGCCGAGCAACTGCGGCACCTGGTGGCGTGCGCCCGCCGCCCGCACATCAGGGTGCACGTGCTGCCGCAGGGCGTGGGCCTGCACGCCGGCCTCTTCGGGCCGTTCATTCTGGGCCGCACCGTCGACGGCAGTTGGCTCGGCTTCCTCGACAACCAGACCGGCGGCACCACGGTGGACGACATCTTCGAGGTGGCGACCCTGCTCGGAAGGTGGGAGAGTCTGCGCAGTGACGCGCTGCCCCGGCAGCAGTCGATCGACCTGCTCGAGGAGATCGTGAAGCCATGGATCTGACCGGAGCCCGCTGGCACAAGTCCACCCGGAGCGGCAACAACAGTGGCGCGTGCGTCGAGGTCGCCGACAACCTGGCCGGCCGGGTGCACGTCCGCGATTCCAAGGACCGCGACGGCGACCTGCTGACCTTCACCCCGGCCGCGTGGCGGGCCTTCGTCGAGCTGGCCCGCACCCACTGACCGAGCGCTGAACCGGGCAACCGCAGGCTGCACCGCATCCGCCGCGGGTCGCCTGGCAACCGTCACCTCGGCGACATGGCGTCGATCCGATCCACGACTCGCCACCGGCTCATGCCTGCGCAGCAACTGGGGTCAGCCGCCGAACCAGCCGGGCACGTCGAGTCGGAACCAGTTGGCCGAGGCCATCGCGCCGAGGTCGTCTTCCATCGCGGTGACCCGTTCCGGACCGAGCGTGTCGACCCACTGTGCCCGCAGCCGGTCGAAGATCTCGGCCGAGCGGCGTAGCCCGTCGGCGCCACGCGGGGTCACCCGGATCAGCCGCCGTCGGGCGTCGGAGGGGTCGTCGACCCGCTCCAGGTAACCGACGGCCACCAACCGGTCGACGGTCTTGCCCGCGGCCTGCTTGGAGATGCCCAGCCGCTGGCCCAGCTCGGTGGCGGTGGTGCCGTCCGCCCCAACCGCCTGGAGCACGAACCCGTGCAGCGGTCGCAGCTCCGGATGCCCCTCCCGGGCCAGCTCGGTGTGCAGGTCGTCGATCAGCGTCCGGAAGCCGGCCAACAGCAGTAGCGGTAGCGCGAAGCCGGGACGCGCGGGATCAGCGGTTGCCATGTTCGACAACCACGTTTACTATTTCGTCAACCACGTTGACTATCTTACCGTCCCCCGAACCAGGCTCTGGGAAGCAGGTAACCATGTCCGTCTTTACCGCCCACACCGCTGAGACCGCACCCGCCGCCGCCCGTCGGTCCATCGAGGGAGTGAGTGGCCGGTTCGGCTGGCTGCCCACCCCGGTGGCCCTGATGGCCGATTCGCCGCAGTTGCTCACCGGCTTCCTCACCGCCAGCACAGGCTTCGAGCAGACCGACCTCGCCCCGCTGGACCGGGAGGTGGTCATCCTGACGGTCTCCACCAGTCACGAATGCCATTTCTGCGTCGCCCTGCACACCGGCAAGCTCACCGGACTCGGCGCGACCCCCGAGCTGATCACCGCGCTGCGTGCCGGCTCGGTGCTGCCCGACCCGCGCCTGGAGGCGCTGCGCCGCTTCACGCTGGCCGTGCTCGACCACCGGGGCGCAGTGCCCGACGACGAGATGGACGACTTCCTGGCCGCCGGCTACCAGCCCCGGCACGCGCTGGACGTGGTGCTCGGCGTCGGCGCGTACACCATGTCCACATTCGCCAACCGACTCACCCGGGCGCCGCTCGACCCGCCACTGGCCGCCCACGCCTGGACGCCCGCCGCCTGACTGAGAACACCTGCGGACACCTGCTTCAGGCCGCGTGAAGGAAATCCCGCAGCAGGGCGAGCATCTCGTCCGGGCGCTCCTCGTACAGCCAGTGCCCGCAGTCCTGGATCACCTCGCCGCGGACCGTGTCGGCGTACCGCCGGACCTGCTCGGCGATCTGCCCGCCGAGGCTGGCCGCCGCCCCGACGGCCAGCACCGGCATGGTCAGCTTCGTGCCCCGGTACGCCGCGTTGTCGGCGATGTCCTGCTCGAACGCCCGGAAGTAGGCGAAGCTGGCCCGCAGATGCGCCGGGTCGCGCAGATGGCTGGCGAACTCCTCGATGTCGGGTGCGGCGATGCTGCCCTTGCGCACCATCAGCGCATCGGTGAACTTGTCCACCCAGAGCGACTCCCGCCCGTCGACCAGTGCCTCCGGAAGCCCGTTGCCGAGGGAGAAGTAGCCGAAGTTCCACACCCCCGGCCCGGCCGAGGTGAGCGCGGGGAACGTGTAGATGCTCTCGTCGGGGATCGGCGCCTCGGTGAGCGCCAGCCGACTCACCCGCTGCGGATGGGCGGCGGCATACGCGTACGCCACCATGGTCCCCAGGTCGTGCCCGACCAGCCGAAGGTCACTGACCAGGCCGAGCTGGTCGAGTAGTCCGTGCAGGTCGGCGGCGACAGTCTTCTTGTCGTACCCGCCGTCCGGGGCGTCGCTGCCCCCGAAGCCGCGCAGGTCGGGCGCGACCACCTCGAAGGAGCGCCCCAACTCGGGCAGCAGGTGCCGCCACATGTACCAGCACTGCGGGTACCCGTGCAGCAGCACCAGTGGCGGGCCAGCGCCGCCACGGACGTAGTTCATGGTGATCTGGCCGACCCGAGCCCGTTGCTCGGTGAACCCCGCCGGAATCCGCTCCCCGCCCACAGCCGCCTCCGTCTGTCGTCCGCCCCGCGCGTGCCTCCGTCTGTCGTCCGCCCGCCGCCTGCCCGGCTACCCGCTCAACCGCCCGCCATGCCCGCGAGATTCGAGACCTGCCGGTTGATCCACTCGGCTTCCTTGAAGTCGCGGTGTTCGGCTACCTGGGACACCGCGGTTTCCTGAAAGCCGAGTCGATCGAGACCCGCCGGCCGTCGCTGACGGCGGGCGGCGGCGGGCAATCGCGCGCGTCACAGCACCCGGCTTGGGTCGTACGGGAGTCGGTGCGGGAGACTGGGCGACATGGCGGCTCGTGGCTTCCCGTACACCGATCTCAAGGACTTCATCGCGGCGCTGGAGCGCGCGGGGGAGTTGCGCCGGATCGACGTCCCGGTCGATCCGACCCTGGAGATCAGCGAGGTGGTCACCCGCGCGGTGCGGGCCGGCGGCCCGGCGCTGCTCTTCGAGCGTCCGACCCGGGGCGAGATGCCGGTGGCGATCAACCTGTTCGGCACCGAGAAGCGGATGGCGATGGCCCTCGGCGTCGACTCGCTGGACGAGATCGGTGCCCGGATCGGTGCGATGATCAAGCCGGAGCTGCCGGTCGGCTGGTCGGGCATCCGGGAGGGCCTCGGCAAGGTCATGCAGCTCAAGTCGGTGCCGCCGCGCAAGGTGAAGACCGCCCCCTGCCAGGAGGTCGTCTACCGGGGTGAGGACGTCGACCTGAACCGGCTGCCGGGGTTGCAGGTCTGGCCCGACGACGGCGGGATCTTCCACAACTACGGGCTGACCCACACCAAGCACCCGGAGACCGGTAAGCGCAACCTCGGCCTGTACCGACTCCAGCAGCACGGCCGCAACACCCTGGGCATGCACTGGCAGATCCACAAGGACTCGACGGCGCACCACGCGGTCGCCGAGCGGCTCGGTCAGCGCCTGCCGGTCGCGATCGCGATCGGCTGCGACCCGGTCGTCTCGTACGCGGCCAGCGCGCCGCTGCCCAGCGACATCGACGAGTACCTGTTCGCCGGGTTCCTGCGTGGCGAGCGGGTGGAGATGGTCGACTGCCTCACCGTGCCGTTGCAGGTGCCGGCGCACGCGCAGATCGTGCTGGAGGGCTACCTGGAGCCGGGTGAGCGGCTGCCCGAGGGGCCGTTCGGCGACCACACCGGCTTCTACACGCCGGTCGAGCCGTTCCCCGTGCTGCACATCGAGGCGATGACCATGCAGCGCAAGCCGGTCTACCACTCGATCGTCACCTCGAAGCCGCCGCAGGAGGACCATGGCCTCGGCAAGGCCACCGAACGGATCTTCCAGCCGCTGCTCAAGCTGATGATCCCGGACATCGTCGACTACGACCTGCCGGCCGCCGGCGTCTTCCACAACTGCGCGATCGTCTCGATCCGCAAGCGCTACCCGAAGCACGCCCAGAAGGTGATGAACGCGATCTGGGGCGCGCACCTGATGTCGCTGACCAAGCTGATCGTGATCGTCGACGAGGACTGCGACGTGCACGACTACAACGAGGTCGCCTTCCGGGCCTTCGGCAACGTCGACTACGCCCGTGACCTGCTGCTCACCGAGGGGCCGGTGGACCACCTCGACCACTCGTCGTACCAGCAGTTCTGGGGCGGTAAGGCCGGCGTCGACGCGACCCGCAAGCTGCCCACCGAGGGCTACACCCGCGGTTGGCCGGAGGAAATGACCATGAGCCCGGAAGTCGCCGCCCTGGTCGACAAGCGCTGGAAGGAGTACGGAATCTGATGGCCGTCATCGACGCACCGACGGCGAAGCCGGGCCGGACCAAGTCCTTCCTGAAGCTCGTCGCCGTCGAGCACTCTGTCTTCGCGCTGCCGTTCGCGTTCCTCTCCGCGCTGGCCGCGATGCAGGGTTTCGGCGGACGGGTACGGTGGCTCGACCTGCTGCTGATCACCGTGGCGATGGTCGGGGCGCGGACGTTCGCGATGGCCGCCAACCGGATCCTCGACCGCAAGATCGACGCGCGGAATCCGCGTACCGCCGGTCGGGAACTGGTCACCGGAGCGGTGAGCGTGCGGACGGCCTGGACCGGCGCGGCCGTCGCACTCGTGGTCTTCCTCGCCGCCGCCGCCCTGCTCAACCCGCTCTGCCTGGTGCTCGCGCCGCTCGCCGTGGTGCCACTGGTCGTCTACCCCTACGCCAAGAGGTTCACCAACTGGCCGCACGCCATCCTCGGGATCGCCCAGGCGGTCGGCCCGGTCGGCGCCTGGCTGGCGGTCACCGGCACCCTGGACGGCTCCGGGCCGGCCTGGCTGCTCGGCGCGGCAGTGGGGCTGTGGATCGGCGGCTTCGACCTGATCTACGCCTGCCAGGATTCCGAGATCGACCGGGAGATCGGCGTGCACAGCGTGCCGGCCCGGTACGGTCGGCGCTTCGCGCTGCACGCCTCCACCGTCGCGCACGTGGTGACCTTCGCGCTGTTCATCTGGTTCGGTGCGCTGATCGGTCTCGGTTGGCTCTGGTGGATCGGGCTGGCGCTGACCGCTGTGGCGTTCGGCTACCAGCACCTGGTGGTCACCCCGACCGACCTCAGCAAGGTCAACCGGGCGTTCTTCACGGCCAACGGGTTCGTCGGCATCGCGCTGTTCCTCTTCGCCCTGCTCGACCTGGTGATCCGGCTCGGCCTACGGCCCTGAGTCTGGTGGGCTGGTACTGACCGGGTAGCGGGCGCTCTCGAAGGTCCAGTCGATGGTCCCGCGCACGGCGTTCGCGATCCCGTCGAGATGGTCGGCGACCGCCTCGTCCAACGCTGGGCCGAACGACGGCACCGCGGCGCGCAACGCGACGAAGCGCCGCATCGCCTCCCGCCAGTGCTCGGCAGCCCGTTCGGCCGCCTCCGCCTCTGGAACGCCCAGTTCGGCCTCGATGGCGAGGACCAGGTTGTGCCCGCCGGCGGTCACCCGGTCCCGTTCCAGCGAGGCCAGGTCGTTGTACCAGGAGAGCAGGTCGTTGCCGGTGCGGGCGATCTGACGCAGCAGCGGGTGGTGGTAGACCGGGTCGGGCAGTGGCCGGCCGCTGACGAACTCCGCAAGCGGGTACGACACCTCCGCCGCCGAGGTCGACCGCCGTAGCTCGACGTACTCGTCCACGCTGGGACGGCGGCCGGCCTCCTTGGTGACGGCCTCCTGCCAGGTGCCGTCGAGGTGTCCGGCCACCGCGTCGGCGAAACGCTGCCGCCACCGTGCCGGCATCCGGCGGCGCGGCTCCCGCCAGGCCAGCACCAGCAGTCGCCGCAGCGGGCCGGTCAGCCCGGCCTGCCGCAGCCGGGTGCCGTCGTGCAGCAGCGCCAGGGTGCCGTTGCGCAGCGCCCGGATCTGCTCCGGCATCAACCGATTCGGTCCGTCACAGGCGTCGTCGACAAGGAAGAACCAGGTGAAGAGCGCGGACAGCATCCGCAGGTCGGCTTCGGTCGCAGCCGGGTAGAGCCGCGCGGCGTACCGGGCGAAGGCGCCCCGGGACAGCCGGTGCAGCGCGGCGTCGTCCAGTGGAAGGCCAAGCTCGGGCAGCAGACCGAGCAGCCAGTCCTGCACGCGATCAGCGTGTGGTGGTGGAAGCCGGGGCGGGATCGGACATTCGGCACGCAGCGCCCGGAGGATTTCGCCGGTCGTCACCGATGCCTCCTCTTCGAGATGGTTCCGGTGCGAATCGCCAGCGGCAGCATGTCAGGTCGGTGGGATGCGCGGGTACCCCGTCCGACATGTCGGACCGGACCAACCCCGGGGGTGCCCACCAGCGGACCAGCCGGACCAGGCAGGCTGGGGGCATGCGGGAACCATGGGTGGTCGGGGTCTCCGGTGCCTCCGGTACGCCGTACGCGGCGGCCGTCATCGGCGGACTGCTCGACGCGGGCGAACCGGTGGACCTGATCGTGTCCCGGGCGGCACGACTCACAGTGCTCGACGAGACCGGCCGACCCTTCCGGGACGGGCACTGGGCCGAGGACCTCGCCGCCTGGCTCGACCGGGATCTGACCACTGCGGATGTGCGGCACTGGCCGGCCGGCGACCTGGCCGCCGGGCCGAGCAGCGGCTCCTACCGGGTACGCGGAATGGCTGTGGTCCCGGCCAGCACGGCAGCCTGCGCGGGCATCGCGATCGGGCTCTCCAAGGACCTGTTGCAGCGCGCCGCAGAAGTCAACCTCAAGGAACGCCGACCCGTGGTGCTGGTCCCCCGGGAGACACCGGTGACCCGCAGCCACCTGGAGCACCTCATCGCCCTGCACGACGCGGGCGCTGTGGTGCTGCCCGCCAGTCCCGGCTTCTATGGCGCCGGGGCGGCGGCCAGCGCGCAGCAGCTTGTCGACTTCGTGGCCGGCAAGGTGCTGGACGCGCTCGGCGTCAGGCACACCCTGTTCCGGCGGTGGTCCGGCCAGCTCGGCGCAGCCCGAAGCTGAGTCGTTCCGCTCGTGCTGAGCCGTCCGCTCGCGCTGGGCATTGTTGTGCTGCTCAGCACGAGCGGTGCTGCCGCCCGGCGGTCGGCCGAAGCGGGACGCGGACCGGACTGGTGTCCGGTCCGCGTGGCGTTGTCCGCACCAGTTCAGTACATGCCGGCGTTGGCCGGACCCGGCCCCGTGGATGCCGCCGGCCCCACATTGCGTGGCTTACCGACCTCATCCACCTCGTCCAGCATGCCCTCCCCCTCAAGCAGGGCTCGCACCTCGGATTCCCGAAACCGGCGATGCCCGCCTGGAGTCCGGATGCTTCCTATCCGGCCGGCCGCCGCCCATCTCGTCACAGTTTTCGGGTCTACCCGAAACAGCGCGGCGACCTCACCCGGTGTCAGCAGGCGATCTCCAGTGTCCACAGCCCCCTCCTCGCGTCGACGAAGCCCCCGGCTGAACACACTGCCCCCGGCTGGTGCGTAGCCCAGAGCCGTCATGAGGGACGTATGGCAATTACAGCACCAGGGACATGGCCTGTCCGCCCAAACGCGAAAAATGCACTGAGTGGGGAGTTAGTAATGTTACTGGTGCTACCTCTGCCCTGACCGGCGGTTTATGAACAGTGACTCACCGCTCAGTCCAACGGGTGCCGAAGGCCGCACGTTACGTGTCAGCGGTTAAGGTCACTCTCTGTGGATGCCATCGACCTGAGCCTCGTCGACCTGCTGCGCGGCAACGCCCGACTCTCGTATGCCGAGTTGGCCCGACAGGTGGGCCTCTCGGCCCCGGCCGTGCACGAGCGGGTCGGAAAGCTGGAGAGCAGCGGCGTGGTCCGGGGCTACCGCGCGGACGTGGCCCCGGAGTCGATCGGGTTGGGTGTCACAGCGTTGATCGGCATCGTCGAGGACTCCGGTGCCGACAGCGACGACATGCTCGAGTCGCTGCGGGTGCTGCCCGAGATCGAGTCCTGCTACTTCATGGCCGGCGTCGAGTCGTTCCTGCTCAAGGCGCGGGTCGGCACTATCGCCGAGCTGGAGCAGTTGATCGTGCGGTTGAACCGGACGCCGGGGGTGGCTTCCACCCGTACCGCCATCGCGCTCTCCACGAAGTGGGAGAACCGCCCCCAGCCGGTCGGCCCGCCCGCGGCCTGACCGCCGCGTACCCCTGGTGTCGCCCGGGCGGCCGGCGGTAGCGTGCGCCGATGACCCCGCTGGCGCGTCCCGTGGCAGTGGTGACCGGCGCTGCCGGCGGCCTGGGCCGCGCCATCGCCACCGCGCTGCACACCGACGGTTGGTCGGTGCTGCTCACCGACCTCGACCCGGTGGCGGTGCGGAGCGCCGCGGCGCCACTCGGCGGCTGGTCGGCAGCCCTGGACGTCCGCGACGAGGACGCCTGCGCCGCTACTGCCGCGAACGCGGCAGGTCGGGGTGACCTCGCCCTCTGGGTCAACAACGCCGGCATCCTGGTGACCGGGGCATCGTGGGAGCACGACGCCGCGACCCGCCGTCGGCTGCTCGACGTGAACACCCACGGCGCCATGAACGGCACCCTCGCCGCGCTGTCCGTGATGCGTGGGCAGGGCCACGGCCACGTGCTCAACGTCGTCTCGCTGGCCGGGCTGGTCGCCGCGCCCGGCGAGACGGTGTACGCGGCCAGCAAGCACGCCCTGCTGGCGTTCAGCCTCGGCACCCTGTCCGACCTGCGGATGGCCGGGTACCGGCGGGTGCACGTCTCCTGCCTCTGCCCGGACGGCATCTGGACCCCGATGCTGCACGACCGGCTGGACGACCCGGGTGCGGTGGCCTCGTTCACCGGATCGATGCTGACCGCGCAGCAGGTGGCGGCCCGGGCGGTCCGGCTGGCCCGCCGGCCACGTCCGGTGGTCAGCCTGCCCCGGTGGCGGGGAGCGCAGGTGCGCCTGTTGGACGCACTGCCCAGGTTGGCCGTCGCGCTCACCCCGCTGGTCCGGGCCGCCGGCCGCGCCGGTCAGCGCCGCCAACGCCGCAGGTCAACGCCACCGGACCCGCGCTGACCACCGCAGGCCCGCTTGCTAGGTTTCCGAGCGTGACTCATCTCGACCGGTGCGACGAATCCAGCCGAACCTGGGTGACCGAGGCGATCGCCGCCGTCGAGGCAGACGCGAACCGGTCCGCCGACACCCACCTGCTGCCGTTCCCGCTGCCCCGGGAATGGGGGATCGACCTCTACCTCAAGGACGAGTCGTCGCACCCCACCGGCTCGCTGAAGCACAGGCTGGCCCGTTCACTGTTCCTCTACGGGCTCTGCAACGGCTGGATCGGGCCGCGCACCACGATCGTCGAGGCGTCCTCCGGTTCCACGGCGGTCTCCGAGGCGTACTTCGCCCGGATGCTGGGCCTGCCGTTCATCGCGGTGATGCCCGCCTCCACCTCGCCCGAGAAGATCACCCAGATCGAGTTCCAGGGCGGCCGCTGCCACCTGGTGGACGACCCGGCGAGCGTGGTGGTCGAGGCCCGGTGGCTCGCCGAGGACTCCGGCGGGCACTTCATGGACCAGTTCACCTACGCCGAGCGGGCGACCGACTGGCGGGGCAACAACAACATCGCCGAGTCGATCTACGCGCAGTTGGAGCTGGAGCGGCACCCGATCCCCGCCTGGGTCGTGGTGGGCGCCGGCACCGGGGGCACCAGCGCGACCATCGGCCGCTACGCCCGGTACCGCAGGCTCGCCACCAAGCTCTGCGTGGTCGACCCGGAGAACTCGGCGTTCTACCCGGCCTGGCTGGCCGCCGACTGGTCGATACGCACCGGTAAGGGCTCCCGCATCGAGGGTATCGGCCGGCCCACCGTGGAGGCGTCGTTCCTACCCTCGGTGGTGGACCGGATGGTCCAGGTTCCGGACGCCGCGTCCCTGGCCGCCATGCGCGCCGGATCGGCGCTGCTCGGCCGCCGGGTGGGCGGGTCCACAGGCACCAACCTGTGGGGCGCGTTCGGCCTGATCGCCGAGATGCTCGCCGAGCGTCGGACCGGCTCGGTGGTGACACTGATCTGCGACCCGGGCGACCGGTACGCCGACACGTACTACGCCGACGACTGGGTGGCCGCCCAGGGCCTCGACCTGACCCCGCACCTGGCCACCATCGACAGCTTCCTGGCCAGCGGAGCCTGGCCCGCCTGAAGCCGTCAGTGGGGCCTGGCCCGCCTGGACCGGTCAGCAGGGGCCTTGGTCCGCCTAAGGCCGATCGGCCGGGCCTGGCCCGCCGGGCTGCTGATCAGCGTGGGTCGATCCGTTCGGCCAGCCCGGGGTAGCGCACCACGTAGCCGCTGTCGTCCAGATCGATGTCGGCAGTGAAGGTGCCGCTGGCGAAGCGCACCCGACCCGGCCCGAGCCCGGTGTAGATCTGCTCGGCCGGCACCACCTCGAGGCCGGGCAGCAGCACCCAGGCAACGGTGATCCGGTGCGCCACGTCGGCCGGCTCGGCCGCCATCCGGAGCCTGTGGACCGGCAGGGTGTTGAACAGCGGCGAACCGCTCAGGTCGACGTCGAGCGCGTCGGCCAGCCGGTCCGGGTCGTCAGTACCCGGCAGACCGGCCCGGCGGTGACCGGCCGCCACCAGGGCCGCGTCCAGATCGCCCTGCTCGGCGGTGGTCACCCGCCAGCGGCCGGCGGCCCGCTCCAGCTTCACTCGGCGCAGCCAGCCGAGACCCTCGGCCTCCACCTCGACCCGGGTGGTGGCCCAGTCCGGCGTGGTGGTCAGCTGGTAGCGGGCGGTCCATGGGATCGGGTCCACGGCGAGCAGAGTGCCCCGGGCCGCCAACCCGTGGCCGTCGTCGAGCAGGACCTGCTCGCTGCCGGCGGTGTCCGTCCGGGACCAGAAGATTGACTTCGGCATGGTCGGCATGAGCCGGACGTTACGCGACCTGCTCGGTATCGGCAGAGCATGCGCGAACGCCGCCGCGAAGCCTGGGCTTCACGACGGCGTTCGGTGGATCAATCAGTGGGTACGCGCTGCCGGTCGCCCGCCGAAACCGCGCCGATCGTCACGCGGGCGGTCCTCGCGGGGCCGGTCCTCGCGGGGCCGGTCCTCGCGGGGCCGGTCGTCCCGGACCCGGCTCTCCGGGCGGAACCCACCCCGAGCATCCCGGTCGCCGAAGCGCCGCTCACCCTGCGGCCGGTCGCCGAAGCGCCGCTCGCCGGTCGGTCGGTCGCCCCGACCGTCGCGGTCACCGAACTGCGGTCGGTCGCCGAACCGACGCTCGCCCTGCGGACGGTCGCCGTACCCCCGGGTGTCCCGATCGGCGTAACGCCGCTCGCCCTGCGGCCGGTCGCCGTAGCTCCGGTCGCCCTGCGGCCGGTCGCTGTGCTGCCGGTCGCCGAAGCGCCGCTCGCCCTGGGGGCGGTCGCTGTAGGTCCGGTCGCCCTGCGGACGGTCGCCGAAGCGGCGCTCGCTGGTGGGCCGGTCGCCGTAGCGGCGCTCGCCCTGCGGCCGGTCACCGTAGCCCCGGTCACCCTGGGGGCGGTCGCTGTAGGTCCGGTCGCCCTGCGGACGGTCGCCGAAACGGCGCTCGCCGGTGGGCCGGTCGCCGAAGCGTCGATCGCCCTGCGGGCGGTCGCCGTAGCGGCGTTCGCCCTGGGGCCGGTCGCCGAAGCGACGCGGGCCGCCGGAGCGGTCGTCGAACCGGCGCGGCCCACCGGAGCGGTCGCCGTAGCCCCGGGGCTCCGCCTCGACGCGAACCGGGACGCCACTGGGCTCGCGGGCACCGACCAGCTCGGCCAACGCCGCGTCCCCAACCCGGACCCGGGTCTCGGCCGGCGCGACGCCGGCCTTCTCCATCATCGCCAGGGTGGTACGGCGCTGCTTGGGCAGCACCAGCGTGGCGACAGCGCCCGACTCGCCGGCCCGGGCGGTACGCCCCGCGCGGTGCAGGTAGTCCTTGGGGTCCTTGGGCGGGTCGACGTGCAGCACCAGGGTGACCCCGTCGACGTGGATGCCTCGCGCCGCCACGTCCGTGGCGACCAGCACGTTCATCCGGCCCTCACGGAACTCGGCGAGCGTCTTGGTGCGCATCCGCTGGGTCTTGCCGCCGTGTAGCCCACCGGCGCGTACGCCGACGGCCGCGAGCTGCTCGACCAGCCGGTCCACCCCGAGCTGGGTACGGGCGAAGACCATGGTCCGACCGTCCCGGGCGGCGATCGAGGCCGCCACCGGGAACTTCTCGTGCGGCGGGATCAACAGCATGTGGTGGTCCATGGTGGACACCGAGGCGGTGGACGGCGCCGTGGAGTGGGTGACCGGGTCGGTCATGAACCGCCTGACCAACGCGTCGACGTCACCGTCCAGGGTGGCCGAGAAGAGCAGCCGCTGACCGTTCGCTGGCGTCTTCGCCAGCAGATCGGTCACCTCGGGCAGGAAGCCCATGTCGGCCATCTGGTCGGCCTCGTCGAGCACAGTGACCTCGACGTCGTCGAGCTGGCAGATGCCCCGCTCGATGAGGTCGCCGAGCCGGCCCGGGGTGGCCACGATGATCTCCACGCCGCGGCGCAGCGCGTCGATCTGACGGTCGTACGGAACGCCGCCGACGGCGGTCTTGAGGAAGATGCCGACTGACTTGCCCAGCGGCACCAGAGCGTCGTTGACCTGCATGGCCAGCTCGCGGGTGGGCACCAGGACCAGGGCGCGCGGACGCATCGGCCGGGCCCGGTTGCGGGTGGCCAGCCGGGCGATCATCGGCAGACCGAAGGCGAGCGTCTTGCCCGAACCGGTCTGACCGCGGCCCAGCACGTCGCGGCCGGCGAGCGCGTCCGGAACGGTGGCCCGCTGGATCTCGAACGGGCTGGTGATGCCCTGCTGCGCCAGCGCGCGGACCAGCGGCTCGGGCAGGCCGAGAGCGGCGAAGCTCATCGGCTCGGCGGTCTCGGTCGGCTCGGCCTGCGCGGTCGCCACCGGCGGGGTGCCGGCTTCGCTCGGGGCGACGTCGAGCTGTTCCCGGGCGGCGTCGGCCGCCGGGACTGAGTTGAAAACGGACGTAACGGTGCTGGGGTCAGCAGAGGTGGTCAACAAAAACCTTTCGAGCGGGGCGCATCTTCGCGATGGCCTGCCGCGGCTGTACCGCCGGATCGCCCGCAAGATCGCCCAGGGGCGCACACCACGCGCGCCGGGTCAGTGATCTCAGCCAGTGTACGGCGGTCTGGCGAAGCCGCCAGCCGGTTGACCGACCGTAGTGGGCGGACTCACCATCGCTGGCCCTCGCTGGCTCACCCCTTGAGTACGCTGCCCACCAGACCGTCCAGGGCGTCGCCGGCCAGTAGAACGACCATGACACTGATCGCCACCAGCAGCCCCAGAGCGGCGGCCAGGACGATCATCACCCGGGCGTTACTGGACCGCTCGGCCGGCGTGTCGGACCAGCCCTGGGCCAGGATGTGCCCGGTCAGCGAGCCGGAGGTCTCCACCGCGTTGGCGGGTATCGCGACAGTGGTGAAGCCGGCCCCCTCGCCGTTGCCGTAGACGGTGCCGGCCAGGTCGGTGCGGCTGTCGTGCCGCCCACCACGGGTGCCGGCAGCGTCCCGTCCGGCGGAACCAGCCGGTGGGCCACTCGGCGGCGCGGTCACGCGGGAGTTCCCGGGGTTCCCAGTCGACGAAGGGGCCCCGGCGGTGGACGGTGGCCAGCTCGGCAGCGCTGGTGCGGGCACCACCGGCGGCGCGGAGGCAGGTGCACCGGCCCATCCGGCGCCGGACGTCGGCCGGGTCGCCCCACCGGGGGACGACCACCCGGCCAGTGGTGCGGAGACCGAAGCGCTGGCTCGTACGCCGGGCGTGTCGGTCATCGCGGGCGGCGGCGGAAACGGCGGTGCCGGCATCGGGCCGGGCGGGGCCGGTGGTGCCGGCACCGGCGGACCGGGTGGCGGCAGCGGCGGGCTCGGGACGGGCGGGGTCGGCGGGCCGGGCATGGGCGGCATCGGCGAGGGCGGCGGGGTGGGCGGGCCCGGAACGGGCGGAACCGGACCGGGTGGCGGCGTGGGTCGAGGACCCGGCGTCGGCACCGGACCGGGCGGGTACGGACCCGGGGCCGGCGCGGGCTCCGGTTCCGGTGGTGACGGCTGGGTCGGCCCGGGGCCGGGTGGCGTGGGGTCCGGCTCCGGCTCCGGAGTCGACGGCGTCGGAGGTTGGCCCGGCTCGGCGCCCACCGGCGCGGCTCGATAGACGCCGGGCGCGCTGTCGCGACGGTCCGGGGTGCCCAGGGCGCTGGCAGTGCCCCGGCTGCTGCTCGGCACCGTGGCGCTGGCGCTGGCGCGGGCCGGCGCGGAGGAGTCACTGCGCTGGCCCGGCAACGACACGTCGGCCGGGCTGGCCGAGCCTGTCGCACGGTAGGTGGTCGCGGTGACCGGAGCGCTGGCCGGCAGGTCACTGCGGAGAGCACCGGCGGTCACGACGCTGGCACGTGCGCGGACCGGTGCCGCAGTCGGGCTCTGGCGCTCGTCGCCGCCGGCGGATGCGTCGTCATCCGCCTCGGTCGAGGCGGCCGCTGCCGTGCCGCTGCCGACCTGGCCGCCGGCAGCAGGGGCGGCGTCGCTGTCAGCGGGGCCGGCGTCCGCCGAGCTGGTGTCGCTGCCTGTCGAGCTGGTGACAGCCGGGCTGGCATCGCTGGCGGCCACCGGGTCGGCGGTGTCCGGCCCTGGTGGGCCGGCCTGGTCGACCACGGGGTCGACAGTCTCCGCCGGATCTCTCTGCTCGGCCATTTCCGCCCTCCGCGCCATGCTCGCACCCGGACCCGTGACGTCGAGTCGGATGTGCCTGGTTGTCACGGTGCCACAGATCTTCCCGAGCGGACAGCCGGAGCCGATCGTGGCGGATCAGCCAGTGGCGCTGGGGCTGCCCGTCGCGCTGCCACTGCCCGTCGCGCTCGTGCTGGCCTTCGGCGTGGTCGTCGGAGACGCGCTGGTCGGCGCGTTGGTCGGTGCCGAGGGCACTGTCGTCGGAGTGTTGCTCGGGGTGTTCGACGGCTTCGGCGTGGTGCTGAGTGTCGGGGTGGGCGTCGGGGTGGTCGTCAGCGTCGGCGTGGGCGTCGGCTTGGTGGTCTTCGTGGGCGACGGCGTTGGCGTCGGCTTGGTGGTCTTCGTCGGCGACGGGGTGGGCGTCGGCTTCGGGGTCGCGACGGGCGGGGTCGGGTTGGTCACGACCGGTGCCGGCACCGCGCCGATCACCCGGGTGGCGGCGTACAGCCGGGACCAGCGGACGACCGAGATCTTGACGACGTCGCCAGTGGTGGGCGCCTGCACCATCTTGCCGTTGCCGATGTACATGCCGACGTGGTGGATCGTCGTCCAGCTGCTGCCCGAGGCGAAGAAGAGCAGGTCGCCGGGGAGCAGCGCACTCTGCGGGACGGTGCGGCCCCGGGTGGCGGCGTACTGGTCGCGGGAGACCCGGGGCAGGTCGAAGTAGTCGGCGCCGGGGGACCGGTACGCCGCCCACATCAGGCCCGAGCAGTCGAACTGGTTCGGCCCCTCCTCGGACCACTTGTACGGGTCGCCGAGCTGGGCGAGCGCGTACCGGACCGCGGCCAGTGCCCGGGGGTGCGCGGCCATGCCGCTGATGCTCTGGTTGGAGACGTAGCCGGCACCGATCTGTTGCTCGGTGGCTTCCTGCTGACGTTCGATCTCGATCAGCGCGGCGGCGTTGTCCCGGCGAAGCTTGAGCAGGCTCGCCTCGGCGGTGCGGAGCGCCGTCTCACCGGCGGTGAACCCCGCCTCGGCGGCAACGAGCAGATCCTTGGCCTGGCTGTGCATCTGGTACGCGGCCTGCTCGCCGGCGCGGGCCCGGGACAGCTCCCCGGCGACGCCTGTGGTGCCGCCGTCGACCTTCTCGCCACGGGTGATCGCCTGGAGGCGGCTGAGCCCACGGATGTCCTGGGCGAAGTCGCCCGGCGGCAGCGCGGCGGCGGCCTTGACGGCCTCGGCGGCGGCGGTGTCGGCCGTCTGCTGGGCCCGGAGCAGGGCGTCCTGTGCGGTCGCCAGCGCCTTGCCGGCCGCGTCGAGCTGCGCCTGCGCGTCGACGCGTTTCTGCCGCTTCACCAGCAGGTCCTCGCCGAGCGCGCCGACCTGGACCTCACCGGCGGAGATCGCGGTGGCCAACGGACCGTTGCCGATGTTGACCACCGGAGGGGCGGGCACGCCAGCGACCGGCGCGCCGCCGGGCAGCTGAAGCGAGCCGGTGAGCGCCGGGCGCGAACCGGTGTCCGGCACTGTGGTCGGCACGCCGGGCTCCGCGTACGCGGGGGTGGCCAGCACGGCCGCGGCGATCGCGCCGAGCAGGGCGGCCCAGAGCTTCGGACGCAAAACCGGCGAGATCACCGGGCTCCGTCGTCGCTGCCGTCGCCCGCGCCCGCTGTAGACCATGCCGCTCCCCGTCCAACCGCTCGTCGCCGCGCTCGGTGGGCGCGACCGCCGGGACGGTACCAGTGTGTGTGTTCCGCCCCACCTTGTTACTACCGCACCGCGCCACTCATGTCGATGCGTTGTCGGGTTACGGGAGGCTGAGAGTCTGGTGAAGTGGGTCGCTGCCGGCGACCGTGCCGCCGGGCCCGTCGACGCCGCGACGTACGCTCGATCCGGACCGCAGGTGGAAGGGACGTGCCATGGACGCCGGACTCAAGCGTGAGCTCGAAGCGAAGGTGTACGCCGGTGAGCGGCTGACCCGGGAGGACGGGGTCGCCCTCTACGAGAGCGACGACCTGACCTGGCTGGGGCGGCTGGCGCACCACAAGCGCACCGAGCTGAACGGCGAGCGGGTGATGTTCAACGTCAACCGGCACCTCAACCTGACGAACGTCTGTTCGGCGTCCTGTGCGTACTGCTCGTTCCAGCGCAAGCCGGGCGAGAAGGACGCGTACACGATGCGCATCGACGAGGCGGTCCGCAAGGCCAAGGAGATGGAGGACGAGCAGCTCACCGAGTTGCACATCGTCAACGGCCTGCACCCGACGCTGCCCTGGCGTTACTACCCGAAGGTGCTGCGCGAGCTGAAGGCGGCGCTGCCGAACGTCAAGCTCAAGTGCTTCACGGCGACCGAGGTGCAGTGGTTCGAGAAGATCAGCGGCCTGAGCGCCGACGAGATCCTCGACGAGCTGATGGACGCCGGTCTGGAGTCGCTGACCGGTGGTGGCGCGGAGATCTTCGACTGGGAGGTCCGGCAGCACATCGTCGACCACGCCTGCCACTGGGAAGACTGGTCGCGCATTCACGCCCTGGCGCACAGCAAGGGCATGAAGACCCCGGCGACGATGCTGTACGGCCACATCGAGGAGCCCCGGCACCGCGTCGACCACGTGCTGCGGTTGCGCGAGTTGCAGGACGAGACCGGTGGCTTCGCGGTCTTCATCCCGCTGCGCTACCAGCACGACTTCGTCGACTCGGCGGACGGCAAGATCCGTAACCGGATCCAGGCGCGCACCACGATGGCCTCGCCGGCCGAGTCGCTGAAGACGTTCGCCGTCTCCCGGCTGCTCTTCGACAACGTGCCGCACCTGAAGAACTTCTGGGTGATGCACGGGCTGTCGGTGGCTCAGCTCTCGCTGAACTTCGGCGTGGACGACCTGGACGGCTCCGTCGTCGAATACAAGATCACCCACGACGCCGACTCGTACGGCACCCCGAACACGATGCACCGGGACGACCTGCTGCACCTGATCTGGGACGCCGGCTTCCAGCCCGTCGAGCGGGACACCCGCTACAACGTGGTCCGGGAGTACGACAAGGCCCCGTCGCTGGCCGAGCGGCGCGCCGAGCCGCAGCAGGTCTGGGCCTGAGCCACCACGTACCCTCGCAGTCGATGACCGAGCAACGAGGATCCGAGCAGCAGAGCGGCTTTCCCCGCCGGGACGCCGAGGGCCGCATCCGTACCCTGGGCGATCTGCTCGGGGTGTGTCTGGCCGGCCTGGTCATCGGCGTGCTCGCGTTGGTGTTGTTCGACTGGGCGTTCGCCTCGATCGGCGCCGGCGACTTCGGGCACACCAACGGTTGGCTGGCGGTGATCCTGCCGGCCTGGCTGTTCTGGGACGACTTCCGGGCCTGGGAGTTCGGCGCCGCCCGGGTGGTGGCGGCCGTGGTCGCCGCTGCCGTCGGGGTGTTCGCCGGGCTGCTGATCGCCGGTCTGGGCGCGGGGTTGCCGCCGCTGCTCTCCGGCGCGTTGGCGGCGGGGGCGTTCACAGTGGCGTACGCGGCCCTCTGGTTCCCGGGTGTCCGCTGGCTGGCCCGCCGGACCGGCTGACCACGACCGCCCGTCGGGCGGCTCGACCCTTCCGCCGGCAGTGGCGGGCGACGGAGAGAACGGAGTGGTGCAGGTGAGCGCCGCGCTCAAGTACACGCTGGGCCGGATCGGGCTGTTCGTCGCCGTGCTGGCGGGCCTCTGGCTGGTCGACATGAACGTGTTCCTGAAGCTGATGCTGGCGCTGGTGTTCTCCGCCGCGCTCTCCTTCTTCCTGCTGCGCGGTTGGCGCGACGAGATGGCCGGGGAGATCGCCGAAGCGGCCGAGCGCCGCCGCACCGAGAAGGAACGCCTCCGCTCCGCCCTGGCCGGCGAAGACCAAACCCCCACCCCCGACCCCACCGACCCCACCGACCCCCCACGTTGATCAAGAGGTTTGCGTCACCGGAAGCCGTTCTGGTGACGCAAACCTCTTGATCAACACGTGCGGGGGTTGGGCCTACCAGTTGGTGGAGCCGGGGACCTTTGGCCAGGGCTTTGACGTCGGCTTGATCAGGTACGCGACGCCGCCGGAGCCACCGGAGACGCCACCGCTGGCGTTGGTGCGTTTGGTCCGCAGCCAGATCTGCTCGAACTGCGCACGCTTGTAGACGTTGCGCACCACGTCGTTGCTGGACGAGGCCGGGTCGTTGACGATCACGTCACCGTCGGCGGTGAAGCCGACCACCACGAAGAGGTGCCCGGAGGTGCCGTAGTTCGCCCCGTCCAGCTCACTGGCGAGGAAGGACTGGCTGGTCACGACGGGGATGCCGGCGGCGATGAAGCGCTCCAGCTCGTCCAGCGAGTGCAGCCGGGTCACCCGGCCCTCCAACCCGGGGAAGCTGGCCGCGTACGCGGTGTTGAACGGCCAGTTGCCCGCGCCGTCGTACGCGTAGTCGTAGGTCATCCGGGCGGCGTGGTTGACCGTCGGGTCGGGGTAGGTCGGGTCCACCCAGGAGGTGTCGGCCGCCGAGGGCTTACGTCCCCAGTACTCGACCACCATCTCCGTCGAGGTTGGTGAGCACCACGCCTCGCCGCCGCCGTCGTACTCGGGGTAGTGCCCGGAGTGCACGTTCTGCGAGTAGCGCGGCACCGGCAGCTCCCGGCCCCAGGCGATGTGCCCGGCGCTCGGCGGCACTGTGAACCGGTCCGGCACCGTGGAACTCATCGCGCCCAGCATCCGGACCACCGGGGCGGCGCTCTGCCCGGGTGCGCGGTAGAGGGTCAGCTTGAGCTGGTACGACCGCAGCAGCACCCCGGCGGCGGCGTCGTCGATGCTGAAGGTGTCGGTCCAGATCGTCGACCAGGGGTCGCCCTGCCGGTCGACGCTGGTCCGCTTGATGTCGGTGTCGCCGGACGCCCAGCGACCCAGGACGTACCACGGTGTCTGGTCGCCGCTGGTGTAGCTGCCCTGCATCTCCACCTGGATCCAGGTGCCGGCGGGGGTCTCCGCGTTCCAGGAGGCGATCAGCTCGGTGGCGTCGAACCCGACAGGGGTCACCGGCGAGGTCCAGGTGCCGTACTCCCAGGTGCGGGTGGCGCCGGTGTGCGGGTCCGCGTACTCGATGGTGCCGACCGGGCGGGCCAGTGTGACGCCCGCTCGGGCGCCGGGCACGACGCGGGTGCCGGCCCGGCTGCCCCGGTGCCAGTCGGCGGGCCCGGACCAGTCCTGGTAGGTGATCTGCTCGTCGTGGGCGGGTGCGGGCGGGTGGGCCGCCAGCGCCGGCGTGGCGCTGGTGAGCAGGGTGAGCGTGGTGACGCCGGCAAGGGCGGCCGCGCGCAGGCGGGTTCTGGCCATTGGTGCTCCGCGGTGTCGAGGGGGCATCGTCGCTGGTCAGTTTTCCGCTTGGAGGGAAGTTTCGCCAGGTGTTGATAAGTGGAAAATCATTGCCGCCATGATGATCCGCCTGGGATGGCCAACGCAGCGATCGATGTTGATATGACCATGTGACAGGTGGTGAAGTGTCCTTCACCGAGCGGGATCTCCCGCCCATCTAGGAGGTAGTCCATGGCCCTCCGCACGCCCATCCCCCTCCGCCGTGTCCTGGTGCTCGCTGTCGTCACCGGGCTGGGCATCGTCACAGTCGCCGCCGGCCCGGTCGCCGCCCGGCCGGCACCGGACCGCACCGCTGAGCAGGCCGCCGCCGGCTACCGGGTGCTCGGGCCCCGGACCCTCGACGACCGCAACGCGGTGGCCCGCACCGGAGCCGCCATCGACTACTCCGAACACGGCGTGCTGCACATCTCGGCCACCGCGAGCGAGGCCGCCGCGATCGGCAAGCTCGGCTTCCGGCTGGAACCGCTCGCCCCGCCACCCAACGCCGAGCGCGGCGCCGGCGAGTTCGGGGCGCTGGCCTTCCCGCCGGCCGACTCGAACTACCACGACTACGCGGAGCTGACCGCCGTCGTGAACCAGGTCGTCGCCGACCACCCGGCGATCGCCCGCAAGATCAGCATCGGTTCGTCGTACGAGGGCCGCGACCTGATGGCCGTGAAGATCTCCGACAACGTCGGCACCGACGAGAACGAGCCGGAGATCCTGTTCAACTCCCAGCAGCACGCCCGTGAGCACCTGACCGTCGAGATGGCGATCTACCTGCTCAATCTCTTCACCGACGGCTACGGCAGCGACTCCCGGATCACCAACATCGTCAACGGCCGGGAACTCTGGATCGTGCCGACCGTCAACCCGGACGGCAGCGAGTACGACATCGCCACCGGGTCGTACCGGTCCTGGCGCAAGAACCGGCAGCCCAACAGCGGCTCGTCCAACGTCGGCACCGACCTGAACCGCAACTGGTCCTACAACTGGGGATGCTGCGGCGGCTCGTCCGGCAGCACCTCGTCGGAGACCTACCGGGGGCCGTCGGCGTTCTCCGCGCCGGAGACGCAGGCGCTGCGCAACTTCGTCAACGGCCGGGTGGTCGGCGGGGTGCAGCAGATCAAGGCCAACATCGACTTCCACACGTACTCGCAGCTGGTGCTCTGGCCGTACGGCTACACCACAGCGAACACCGCGACCGGGATGAACGCGGACCAGTACAACACCTTCGCCACCATCGGTCAGCAGATGGCGGCCACCAACGGCTACACCCCGGAACAGTCCAGCGACCTCTACATCACCGACGGAGACAGCCTCGACTGGATGTGGGCCACCCACAACATCTGGGCGTACACCTTCGAGATGTACCCGGGCTCGTCCGGTGGCGGCGGCTTCTACCCGCCCGACGAGGTGATCCCGGCGCAGACCTCGCGCAACCGGGAGGCGGTGCTGATCCTCAGCGAGTACGCCGACTGCCCGTACCGGGCCATCGGTAAGCAGTCGCAGTACTGCGGCGGTGGTGGCGGCACCACTGTCTGGTCGGACACCTTCGAGACCGCCACCGGCTGGACCATCAACCCGGCCGGCACCGACACCGCCACAGTCGGCGCGTTCGAGCGGGGCGCCGCCCAGGCGACCACGTCCTCCGGAGCCAAGCAGCTCACCCCGTACGCCGGGTCCAACGACCTGGTCACCGGCCGGCTCGCCGGCTCGGCGGCCGGTGACTACGACGTGGACGGCGGCGTGACCAGCGCCCGGTCACCGGCGGTGACCCTGCCGTCGTCCGGCACGCTTACCCTCTCGCTCGCCTGGTACCTGGCGCACGGCTCGAACGCCTCGTCGGCGGACTACCTGCGGGTGAGCGTGGTGCACAACGGCGGCACCACAGCGCTGCTCACCCAGGCCGGCGCGGCCAGCAACCGTAACGGGAGTTGGGCGCTCGCCAACCTCAACCTCACCCCGTACGCCGGCCAGTCGGTCCGCGTGCTCGTCGAGGCGGCGGACGCGTCCGGAGCCAGCCTGGTGGAGGCGGCTGTGGACAACGTCACCATCACGTCCTCCTGATCGGGTGGGGCCCCGTCCCGCCCCGGCGGGGCCCCACCACCCGCTCCGAAACCCCTGGATCTCGGACATAAGCCTCCCCGGCCCGTGCGGTGCGGGTGTTCGAGGTATCGACGGCTGCCGACCGGCCCTTGATCGATCCGGCACGTCCCGGCGGTGCGCTACCGTCTTAGCGACCAGTCCGCAGCGAAGCCGGTGCTCATCCCGGCGCTGTCCCGCAACTGTGATGCCCCACCGGTAGGTGGGGACGAGCCAGGTCGCCTACGGATCGGTCGCGAAACGCGCTCTCGAGGAAGGGCGCCTCGTGGGCGGGCGTACGAAAGTCCCTGTCGGCGAAGCACCACACTCCTCGACCGACAGGAGGCCCCCATGTTCAGACGTACCCCTCGGCTCTTCGCGGCGACCCTCGCGGTCACCGCGCTCGCCCTCGGCGCCTGCGCCGAGAAGGCCGACGACCAGCCGAGCGCCGGCACCGCTGCCGCCGCCTACCCGGTCACCGTCGGTGCGCTCACCCTCGACAAGCGCCCCGAGAAGATCGTCGTACTGTCGCCCACCGCCACCGAGATGCTCTTCGCGATCGGCGCCGGCCCGCAGGTGACCGCCGTCGACGACCAGTCGAACTACCCGGCCGACGTGCCCAAGACCGACCTTTCCGCCTTCCAGCCGAACGCCGAGGCGATCGCCGGTAAGAACCCCGACCTGGTGGTGCTCTCCGACGACCGCAACAAGATCGTCGAACAGCTCGGCAAGCTGAAGATTCCGGTGTACCAGACTCCGGCGGCGGTCACGCTCGACGACTCGTACCGGCAGATCACCGAGCTGGGCACGCTGACCGGGCACGCCGACCAGGCCACCGACGTCGCCACCCGGATGAAGGACGACATCGCCAAGCTGGTCAAGGACCTGCCGCAGCGCGCCGAGAAGCTCACCTACTTCCACGAGCTGGGCCCGGAGCTCTACAGCGCCACCAGCAAGACCTTCATCGGCTCGCTCTACAGCCAGGCCGGCCTTACCAACATCGCCGACCCGGCCGACGCGGACGGTAAGAACTTCGGCTACCCGCAGCTGTCCCAGGAGTTCATCGTCAAGGCCGACCCGGACTTCGTCTTCCTGGCCGATGCCAAGTGCTGCCAGCAGAGCGCCGACACGGTCAAGGCGCGCAGTGGCTGGGCGGGCCTCACCGCGGTGAAGAACAACCAGGTCGTCGCCCTCGACGATGACATCGCCTCCCGCTGGGGCCCACGGGTCGTGGACCTGCTCCGGGTCATCATCGACGCGGTCGCCAAGGTGCCCGCGTGACCGTCGTCCGTCGGTGACCGGGCCGCGACAGGTGTCCGATCCGGCACCAACCGGTCGGCCGGCCGAGCCGCCGCCGTCGTCCCAGCGGGCCGAGCCACGACGGCGAAGTCCGAGTCGTCCTCCGGTGACAGCTCGTCGTCCTCTTCGGGGTCCTCGTCCTCGTCCGGGTCGTCCTCGTCCGGTTCGTCCTCGGGC
>NZ_JBEZGJ010000037.1:0-47790 GCF_040649965.1 Micromonospora sp. NPDC048843 | reverse complement strand
CCGGGTCCGTGAGCCGGGCGATCCCGCTGGTGGGCCCGCCGAGCGGCCCTGCGACTCGTGCATCGCCTTCCTGGTGCGGGCGAACGTCCTGCCGGCTGCCGGAACCAGCACCCCCACATCCAGCCATGTCCCCGGAGGGGCACCGCACCGCGTGACGGAAGGAGGACTATTCATGTTTCGGTCGGTCGATGCCGCGATGATCCGCATTGCCGCTCACTCATGGCCCGACGGCCCAGCACCTTGGCCGGAGCGGAGCGACGCCTTCGGCATCGGGGACTGGTTGCAAGCGACGTGGCGGAACGTCGGCCTGACCGAGGCTGTCTGGGCCGCCAGCCCTGAGTTCGCTGCTCGCGTAGAAGCGGTGCTCGCCACAGGCGGCGCTGCTCCGGACCGAGGGTGGCGGATGGCGCTGGCGCTGGCGCGGTACCTGGTCCGTGCGCAGCGGCGTGCGACGCCCTTCGGGTTGTTCTCGGGGGTAGCGACCCTGCGGTTCGACACGGTGGCTGCGGTGGTGCCGGCAGGGCAGCCGGCGATCCGGGTACGGCCGGACGCGAATTGGCTCGCGTCCCTGATCGCGCGCCTTGAAGCTGAGCCCGACGTGCGCCGCCGTCTACCAGTGCAGGCGAACAACCTGGCGCTCGTGAACGGGCCTCGGATCGTCGTGGCGCGCCGGCCGCACGCCTCTGCAAGTGCGGAGTCGACCTCGGTGAGGAACACCGAAGCGGTACGGCTGGCGGTGTCGCTCGCCCGTTCCCCAATGCCGTGGGCTGAGCTGGTCGACACGGTCGCTGCTGCGTTTTCAAGCTTCCCACGCGGGTCCGCTGATGCGATGGTTGCCGGCCTGGTGGACCACGGCGTGTTGATCACCGCTCTCCGACCACCATCGACGTGCACAGACCTGATCAAGCATGTCCTGGACACCCTCGATGCGATGTTCGAGGGCGATCCTGAGGGACAGCGAACCCTTCGGGCCGAGCTGCGCTCGCTGCATGGTCGTCTCGGTGGCACCAGCGCAGGGAGCACGACGTACCTCCGTGGGCTCGCCGACCGCATGCGCAACGTGGCACCGGCCACCCAGCCGCTCGCTGTGGACCTTCAGCTCGCGGATCAGGTCGCCCTGCCAGAGCAGGTCGCCGCCGAGATCACCGCATCGGTGGAGGTACTACGACGGCTGACGCCAGATCCGGCGGGGCGGCCCGAGTGGCGTGCGTACCGTGCCCGGTTCGTCGACCGCTACGGGATGACGGCGGTGGTGCCGCTGGATCGGCTGGTAGATCCACTCGTCGGGTTGGGCTTCCCCGAACACTTCGCCACTGTGGCCGGCGCGCCTGCGGCTCTGCTCTCCGGCCGTGACGAGCGCCTCCTCGCGACGGCTCAGCAGGCGGTAATCGACGGTGCTCGTGAGGTGGTTCTCGATGACACGGCCGTCGAATGGCTTGCCGGCACTGGCCATGTCACCGGGCCTGTCAGCCCTCACGTCGACGTCTCGGCAGAGGTCCGCGCGGTCTCGCTGGAGACGCTGACACAGGGAGGGTTCACTGTCGCGCTGACCGGAATGGGCCGCTCGGCGATGGCAACGAGCGGGCGCTTCCTCGACGGGCTGCCCTACGCCGATCGGGAGTCGATGTGCAGGGAGTTCGCCCGCCTTCCGGTCGCGGTGGCCGGCGCCATGCCGGCGCAACTGAGCTTCCCGCCGCGCAAGCTACACAGCCAGAACGTGCTCAACTCCCGGCAGGTACTCCCGTGGCTGATCAGCCTCGCCGAGCACCGGCCCGTGGCCGAGAACGTGATTGGCCTCGACGACCTCGGTGTGACCGCCGGCCGCGACCGGCTGGTGCTGGTGTCGATGTCACGGCGGCGCGTGGTGGAGCCGACAGTGGCGCACGCCGCCGCCGTACACACGATGCCGCTGCTCGGCCGGTTTCTCCTGGAGCTGCCGCGAGCCACGGATGCCCGGCTGAAACCATTCGACTGGGGTGCGGCGTCCTGCCTGCCGTTTCGACCCGCGCTGAAGTACGGCCGCGTCCTCCTGGTGGCGGCCCGGTGGCGCGTCGATCCGGCCTCCCTGCCCGGTGCGGACGCAAGCGATGACGAATGGTTGACCGCTTGGGAGGCGCTGCGGACAAGGCTGCGCCTGCCGGCATGGGTGCAGGTCGGCAAGGGTGACCAGCGGCTTCGGCTCCACCTCGATCAGTCCATGGATCGTGCCCTGCTGCGTGCCCACCTGGACGCCAGCGCCGGACCGGCAACCGTGGTGGACGCAGCGAGGCCGGAGGATTTCGGTTGGCTCTCCGGCCGCGCCCACGAGATCGTCGTGCCCGTCGCCTCGACGGTTGCGCCCGCTGCCGCGCCGGCTGCGGTTACCGCGCGAGGCGCATGGCCTCCGCCCGTTCCCCCCGAGCCGGTCATACCGGGTGCCAGTGGCCTGCTGTCCGCTTCGGTGGCCGTCGAGCCTTCGACGATAGAGCTGGTCTTGATGCATGGGCTGCCAGCGCTGTTCGCCGACTGGCCCGAGCCGCCGCTGTGGTGGTTCGTGCGCCTGCAACGCCCCGCTCCGCAGCTTCGACTGCGGGTGCACACCGATGACTACGGCGACGCGGCGGTGCGGGTCGGGCGGTGGGTCGCCGGGCTCCGACAGCAGCGTTTTGCCGGCGATTGGAGCCTGGACACCTACCATCCCGAGTTCGGTCGCTACGGCTGCGACACCGCGCTGGCAGCAGCCGAGAGGTTGTTCGCCACCGACTCCTCCGCAGCCCTGGCGCAGCTGGTAGCGCTGCCCGAGTCTGGGATCGATCGGCGGGCACTGACCGCCCTGAGCATGGTCGACCTGGCCGCCTCGATGCTCGGCAGCCGCACCGACGGATGTGAGTGGCTGGTGGCGCGCCCCGAGCAGACCGGGCAGGCACCGGTCCAGCGGGACGTGCTGCGTCAAGCGGTCACCCTCGACCCGAGCGAACTTCCCGAGCCCATCCAGCATGCATGGCAGGAACGCTCCGAGGCTGCGAACCGGTACGCAGCCGAACTGTCCGCCGTCGCCGGTCCGGTCACCCCCGCCTCGGTGCTCGCGTCGCTGATGCACCTGCATGTCGTTCGCGCTCTCGGTCCCGACGAAGACGCCGAGCAGCTCACGTATCGGCTGGCCCGCCATGTCGCGCTGGCGGCCGTGCGCCGCCGAGTTCGCGTCGTAGGAGCGTCCTGATGACCGGAGCACCGCTGAGGACACCGTTGCTCCGGGCGGCTGAGGCGATGGCCGAGTGCATCACCACCACCCTGACCGTGCCGCCGCCCCCGGATTTCGCAGCGGACGACTACGGGCCACGCAGTACCCGCTGGTACGCCCAGTCGCTGTCCCGGGGTGCCGCCGGGGTGGCACTCCTGCACGGGGTGCAAGCGCAGACAGGACACGGCGGGTGGGAACCAGTCCATGCCTGGCTGCGGCGCGCGACCGCCGACACGCTGAACAGCGGCAGCGGAGCCGGACTCTGGTTCGGCGCACCCGCTGTCACCCACGCGCTGACCATGGCCATGCCGCACTCCCACCCAGCAGCCCTGGACGCGCTTGACCATGCCTTCGATGACCTGGTGGAACGCCGTCTGGCCGCTGCCACGGCACGCCTCGGGGCGCGTGCCCGGCCCTCGCTGTCGGAGTTCGACCTCGTACGTGGGCTGACCGGCCTGGGAGCCCACCTGCTGCGCCGCGCCCCGGACGGACCTCTGCTCCGGCGGGTGCTGGCGCACCTGGTCCGACTCACCGAGCCGGTGCACACCGACGACGCTGCGGGCCGGTTAGCGCCGGGTTGGTGGAGCGCAGACCCCGCCGACCGCGAAGGTTCGGAGCAGGGCGGGCATGCCAACGTCGGCATGGCGCACGGCATCGCCGGCCCTTTGGCCCTCCTGGCCCTGGCGATGCGGCAGGACATTCGGGTGCCGGGGCATGCGGAGGCGATTCGCCGGATCTGCACGTGGCTCGACTGCTGGCAGCAGACGAGCCCTGCGGGACCGTGGTGGCCGGAGAAGATCACCGTCGCGGAGTTGCGCGCCGGGAAGCCCTCCATGGGCGGACCGGCGCGGCCGTCCTGGTGCTACGGCACCCCTGGAGTCGCCCGCGCCCAGCAGCTAGCGGGGATCGCTCTCGACGACGCCGCCCGGCAAGAGGCGGCAGAAGAGGCGCTGACCCGCTGCCTGGCCGACCCCCTCCAACTCAGCCGGATCGTCGATCCGTCGCTGTGTCACGGCTGGGCGGGGGTTGCCGCTACGGCCTGGTACGCCGCCGACGACGCCCGCACCACCAGCCTGCAAACGCACCTGCCCCACATCGTGCGCCTGCTGATCCAGCACGCCACGGACACCACCCCGGCCCGATCCGGCTTGATCACAGGCCCCGCCGGAATCGCCCTCACCCTGCACACCGTCGCGAACGGCACCGACGTCCGCTGGGCCACCAGCCTGCTGATCAACTAGACGAGGAGAGCGTCGTGGATCTCGATTCCGAACCCGACACCGAGCCACCAGGCGTGGCGCCGGTGAGCCGATGGCGCCAGATCTACCTGACCTTCTCGGACTGGCAGACCGCTGAAGATTTCGCCGCAACGCGGCTCGCCCCTGAGCTCACCGCTGCGGAAGACCACCGCGCGATCGTCGCCTTCTGGTTCATCCGTAAGAGCGAGACGTGGCGGCTGCGGCTCCTGCCCGGCGACCGGCTCGCCCAGGTCTACGCCCTCCTCGCCACCATCACCGACGACGACAGCATCCGCGGTGTCACCGAGCCCGTCTACCGGCCTGAGGCGTACGCCTTCGGCGGGGACCAGGCAATGACGATCGCCCACACGCTCTTCCACGCGGACAGCCGCTACATCCTCGGCCATCTCGCCGCCGCCGGCGGCACCCATCGGCGTGAAATCGGCGTCCTGCTCGCCACTCGCCTCATGCGCGCCACCGGACTGGAGTTCTCCGAGCAGGGCGACGTCTGGTGGCTCCTCGCCTCGCGCCGGCACCAGCCGAACGCCCCCGCGCCGAGCCCCCGGCTCATCGCGGCCGTGCAACGCCTGATCACCGCAGCCGACGACACGGCCGAAAGCCCTCTGGCCATTGCTCCGCGATGGCCGCAAGCCCACGAGCAGGCGGGCGGGGAACTCGGCTTTCTCGACCGACACGGCGCGCTGACCCGCGACCTACGCGAGGTGCTGACCCACCACCTTTTGTTCCTGTTCAACCGGCTTGGCATCTCCGCCGCTGACACCTGGCTGCTCGCGATGGCGGCCGTGACGGTCACCTTCCACGACCCGTTCGACACCCCATCCGGCTATCAACCCGCCGCCAAGATCGGAAGTAGGGTCAACGCAGTGAACACTTCCCCCACCGCACCGGGAACGTTAAGCGCCGCGACGCTGCGCGAGCAACTCGTCAGCACGCTCGAACAGCGAGGCCATATCCGCTCCGCCGCCGTCGCGCACGCATTCCGTACGGTGCCCCGCGAGCAGTTCCTCCCCGGCGTCGACCTGGAAACCGTCTACACCCGCCGTCAGATCGTTACCAAACGGGACCCCAGCGGTGCCGCCTTGTCGTCAGCGTCGAGCCCCAGCCTCGTCGCGGACATGCTCGAACAACTCGCCCCACAACCCGGCCACCGCGTCCTGGAGATCGGCGCGGCCACCGGCATCAACGCCGCCCTGCTCGCCGAGCTGACCAGCCCCGGCGGCACGGTCGTCACCATCGAACTCGACCAGGACCTCGCCGACGGCGCCCGCGCCGGACTCGACCGCGCCGGCTACGACACCGTCGCAGTGGTCTGCGGTGACGGAGCCCTCGGTGACCCCGAGCACGCGCCCTACGACCGGATCATCGTCACCGCCGGAGCCTGGGACATTGCCGCCGCCTGGTGGGAACAACTCGCCGACCACGGCTGCATCGTCGTGCCCCTGCGCGTGCACGAGAGCGGCCTGACCCGATGCTTCGCCTTCGACCGCACCGGCCCCCACCAGTTGGTCAGCACCACGACGCCGCTGGTCTGCGGATTCGTTCCCATGCGCGGCAGCGCCGAACACACCGACCACCACGTACGCCTCGGCGCTGACGTGGTCCTCAAACTCGACGCCACCGACCAGCCCGACCGCGCCGCGCTCGCAAAGGCTCTGAGCCACCCCCGGCTCGAACGCTGGACCGGCATCCAAGTCAGCGACGCCGACCCGATCGGCCACCTCGACCTGTGGCTCCTCGTCCACGCCAACAGGCCGTTCGCCCGCCTCGGCGTCGGTGATACCGCCCGCACCAGCGGACTGGTCACCCCCGCCTACCGGTGGGCCGGTGCCGCCATCTACCACGGCGGCACCATTGCCTACCTCGCCTTCCAAGACGCGGGCAACGGTCACCACGAACTCGGCGCGATCGCCCACGGCCCGGACGCCACCACGCTCGCCGCTGAGCTGACCAACCTGCTCGACCAATGGGACGAGGCGAACCGCCCCAGCCAGCCCACCGTCACCGCGCAACGCGCAGGCACCCGGCCCGCCGGCCATGGCGACATCAGCCGAGCCGACACCATCCTCACGATCTCCTTCTGACCGCATCCACCCCGGGGCGGTGCTCTGTCCCGCCCCGGGGTGTCCCACGGACGAGCGCAGCTGAGCCGTCGCGTACGACCTGAACGCACCTCGTTGCCCACATGCGGCCCTTCCGCAGCGGATGAGGACACCATGACTCCGTCTCGTGCCGCCACCATCGCGGCCCGCTTCCCTCTCGTCGCCCGCAAACGACCGCCCGCCAAACCACTGGACGCTCGGGTAGACCGGCTCGTCAGGCTCGCCGAGACGGCACACCGCGAAAGCGACCCGGACAAGGCGTCCACGGTGTTCAACGGGGCGGCCCTCGTCGCCTCCGACTGCGGAGACCCCAATCTTGCCCGCGCCTGGTGCCGCCGCCACGCCAGCCTCTACCTCAGCCGAGCCCCGCTGAACGGCTACAGGGCCCGCTTCGCTCTCGAACCAGTCGTCAACCTCGCTCGCCTGCGCATTCGTGACGGCGACGGCGACGGCGCGTACCGCCTACTCACCCACCTGTACGGGGCCATCGTCGGCGGCACTCCCGCTCTTCTGGACGGCCTGGAGATACATCCTCGACAACTTCCCGCCGATCCCGAAGAACTGAGTCAGATCATCAGTTGGCTGCGCGGCACGCTACTCTCCGACGGAACCCGTGCCCTCACCCTCGCCGGACGGTGGGACGACGCCGTGACCCATGTACGCAGATGCGACGGGATCGGACCGACCCTCCTCGATGGACGACAGGCCGCGATCGTCGCTCATCTCCTTCAAGACGAAGGGCCGTCAGCAGCGGCTCTCCTCGCGACCACCGAGATCGAGGCGCCGTGGGAGCAAGCGGTGCATGGGCTCCTCAAGACCTGGCAGGAGTTGGCCCTGGGGACGGTCGCCGTCGACCACGCTGACCTTATCGATCGAGTGTCAGCCGTACCGCGAACCCCCGGGCTCGCAGTGTTCCGCGTCCGCCTCGGACTGACGGCCCTGGAGCTCTCGGCGGGCATGCCAATTGAGGTTGTAGACAACCTGACCAAACAACTGGTAGCAGATGCGATCCACGACGAGGACGCCAACGCGGCACGCGACCTCATCAATCACCCGGCTGTCGTGGTTGAACACCAAGAGGCGTTACGCCCGTTGATGAAGGCGAGCGGGTTAGACCAGGGCTACCTGCCAGCTACGGCGAATGATCCGCTTTCCGTGGCGCTCGATCTGGCCGGAGCCGTAATCGCTATGCAACGTGATCGAGGTCGGGGAGCAGGATTACATGCACGGACGCAGTGATCTGACTCCACCGGGTCGTCGCCCTCCAGTCGTAGCTCATTGACCCGAAGAGCCCTCAGCAGCCCAACTACCCGGAGGTAGTCCGCCAACAGATTCACAAAAGGGGCGCTACTGACGCCTGCGGCATCATCCCCTGTGGCCGGTTACTGGCCGAGCGTGGCGACGGCGAAGTCCATGGGACGGTGGTGGGGGCGGTGCCGGAGCCTGGTCAGACGGGGGTGAGCTGCCGCGCCCGAGACACCGACAACTCCTCAGGGGTGCCTACAAGATGTATTGGCCTCACCGCCGAGCCGTAGGTTCGTTGAAAGGGAGCATGGTCAGTGCGTCACCCGTCAAGGGGTGCGCTCGCCACCGTTGTCCACCGGTAACTGCGGTGTTCTCGGCGCAGCGCGATCAGCGTTGCCTGTCGGATGATCACCTCAGCGGGTGGCTGGTGGCGGAAGGCGTTGAGCCGGTCGCGGATTGGTGCGGTCGGCGCTTGAGAGCCGCTGTAGGCGATCGTCACGTGTGGCCGGAATCCTTCTGCGGCCTCCGGCACGGTCTGCCATACCGCGCCGATGGCATCGCGGATGGTGGCGCGGAGGTGTTCGACGCGGTCCCAGGGACGGACGAGCATGCCGATTCCTTCGGCGTCGGGGTCGACCGGGCCAAGTGACAGTTCCAGCGGCGGCAGGCCGGCGCAGCGTCGCCGGGTTTCGGCGACGACTGCTTCGATGTCGCTGTTGGTGACCTCGTCGGTGAAGCCGAGACCTTGCATGGTCAGGTGGAGCCCGTCGAGCGGCACCAAGTCCAGCCCGGGCAGAGCGAGCTGGCGTTGCACGTCGCTGACGAGGTGATGGAGTTCAGCCTGGTGGTCGAAGGTGAGGTGCCAGGTGTAGAACTGGCGGTCGGCCCGCCAGCCTGGGCGCCAGTACCAGTGGTTGGCGAGTTCGGGCAGGTCCTGGTAGGCGGTCCAGCGCTGCTGCAGGCTGGCCAGTTCCCGGCTGCTCATGACAGCGATGGTAGAGCGGCCTGCCCGGTGGCAGCGACCTGTGCGCGGTCGGCGAGTAGGTCGGCGACGTGCCGTAGCTGCGGGTGCCGGGCAAAGGGATGGGCGGTGGCGAGGAACTGACGGGCGCGTTGGTGGACCGATTCGAAGCGCTGGTCCGCGGTGAGGGTGAGCGCCTCCACCGCCAGTGCGCCTGCTTCCTCGGGGTCGGGGTTGTCGGCGTGCAGGTGCGCGGTGGCCAGGTCGAGGCGGCAGAGTGCACGCGGGCCGGCCAACCCTGCGGTGTCGAACGCGGTGATCGCGGTGGTGAGGTGATCGGTGACGCCCGCGGTACGGCCCAGCGCCAGGTAGGCGGTCGCCGCGTTGGCCGCGGTCCTGGCCGGGCAGTACGGGTCGAGGGCGAGGCTAGCGCTGACCGATGAGCTGGCCGGGTAGTCGGACAGCATGGTGAACGCGTGGTCGACGGCGCGGTCGACGCCGTACCGGTCGCCGAGACGGGCGAGGGCACGTGCCTGACCGTTGATCGTGAGGCGGATGCGGTGCCCGCTGGCGCCGCCACGGCGTAGGCCGTCCTGGGCGTAGGCCAGCGCGTCATGGTAGTCGCCGGCGTAGAAGGCGATCAGGCTTTGCGTGGCTCGTGCCCAGGCTTGCGCGTCGGACTGCTCGGCAGCCTCGGCGAGGTCGAACGCTTCAGCAGCGTAGGCGTGCGCCGCACCGAATGCACCGAGGTCGAGGGCAAGTGCGCCGAGCAGTCCGGACAGGTGAGCGGCGACGGCGTAGAGCCGGGCGCGTTGCGGTGGGTGCTGCCGGCCCGCCATGAGCTGGTCGACGTAGGAGCGCAGCGGTCGCAGACGCGCTATAAGGATCACCGGGGTAACGCGCTCGTTGTCGGCGATCGCCTGCTGGACCTCGGCTTCCAGGTAGGCGAGACGGGCGTTGTCGTCGAGGGAGGATTTCAGCGCCAGACGGCGGGCGTTGATGCTGTCCTCGGGCTCCCAGGGGACAGCACCGCCGTTCACTCCAGGGAACTCGTGGCCAACATCGGGCGCCACGGGCACTGACGTGCTCCTGACCGTCTGGATTGCCGCTGAGCGTCGTCGTTGACGGTCCAGCTCAGCGATGCGGTCATACTCAGTCACGAGCACGCCACCGGTCTCCAGCGCCGTGTCGCAGTGCGCCCAGAAAGCACGGTCCGGGTGCTGGTGTCCAGTCTCGGTGCTCGCCACGGAACTGCGGCCGTACTGCACGAGTCGCGCCAGGTCGTGCTGGGTGAGATTGCCAGCCCCGCGCAATTCAGCGAGCCGACGGCCGAGCGCGCGGCGGGCAGTCTTGATCTCGTCGCTGTCAGCCATCGTTGCTACCTCCGGTCGACTGACATGTGGACATGATCCGTGGCGACGACAGGCGCCGCCTGTGACAATCTCGCGGGCCGCCGAAGCATCCGAGCATCTAGGCAAGTACTGGTGCGCCGATGGTCGCTGCGGGATCGGGCGAAATCGTCGGCTCATTATCGAGAGGGGCAGCAGTCCGTGGCAGGACCACAATGTCGAAGTTCTGTCGGAGTTTGACGTCGGCATTTGCCGACAATGTCGACGCAGGGTGCTGCGGGCGTTTCGACCGGCCGCCGTATAACCCTCCCGGCATACCGTCCGAGCGCCGCGACGGTGCCGCCCGCCTGCCTCGTGAGCAGCTGAAAGCCGGAGAAGCACAAAATCGGAACGCAGAGTGATCCACTCGCCGCCGTGTCAGCTACCTCGGATCGATTCGAAAGATTCTGAGGCGCCCTCGTGGATCGGCTCACCGCGGACCGCATGATCGCCTACCCCGTCGTGGCTGCGGCGTTCGGGTGCCACGGCACGTGTTCCTGCCGGCTCGCACCACGAACCGAGCGGACGCCGAAGAACTCCGCAAGCCCTAACGGATGCGAGCGGTGCCGATGATCCCACTGCGGTGATGGCGCGCCCTCGTGACACAGGCCATCGAGCCGTCACACAATCCGTGGCATGAGTGCCGACGAAGTGCAGCCGCCGGTAGTCCTTCGGGTGCAGCAGCCCACCGACCCAGTCGGCGCGGTCACCGAGGACGACGCGGCACGGCGAAGCGCGGCCTACCCGAAGATCCGCATCGGCGCCCCGCTGTTCGGCCACGCCGTGCAGGCAGAGGGCGGGCGGTGGCAGGTATACGCCGTGGTGTCGGACACGCCGCAAGCCGCGCGGGACGACCTGGCGCACCACCTCATGGAGCAGCTCGACGAGACCACTGACCCCCCGTTGGCTGCGGAGTTGACCACCGTGCTCGGCGTCCTGGACCGGGAGAAGGTGAACGAGGTGGTGATCGCCGGGCGCATGCACCGCGTCGTGCGGGTGGACACGTTCGCGCGGTTCGGCCCGGACGGGCCCGAACCGCCCCGACCCACCGACCGCGACCCCCGCGACGCCGATGAGAAAGACAGCTTCCTCGCCCCAGAGATCGTCATCGACCCGGACGCGGCGACCGGCCTGGGTGAGGCGATGCTGCGGGTGGAGCTGACGACCGCGCACTACCCCCGCGCCCAGGTCTCCGCCGACGCATACGCCGACAGCGTCGCCGCCGTCGCCTCCCACCCAGTCGGGGTCATCCTGCCGACCCGCTACGCCGCCGCCGAATCCGTTGGCGGGTCGTGGCGGCCCTACAGTCGCGCGGTGGCCACACCGCAGCTGGCCCGCGACGAGATTGCCTTCGGCCTGCGCCACATCGAGCCGCGCCTACTGAGGCTGACCGACGACCAGGCCGTCGCCTACCAACAAACCGCCGACACCCTCGATACCAATCCCGTCGACGACGTCACCGCGCTCGGGCGCCACTTCCGGGTCACCCGCATCGAGACTCTGTTGCGCATGGGCGCCAGCGGCCCGGAAATGCCCCGACCATCGGACCCCGACCCAGACCAGCCACCGGGTGCGGACCGCCAGCGCTAGGACGAGCAACGGCAACACCATCGGGCCTGGACAAACACCCAACCGGCCGCCACCCGCAGCCCAGGCTGCCGAGCGCCTCACGGAGACTGTTCGGCGGCCGGACAGCGGGGTGATCTTCATTGGGCTTTTGAGTCGTGCACCATCGGCGCGTGAGGAGCGGTACTTGCGGGTGATCTGGATCAACGGTGCGTTCGGCGCGGGGAAGACGACTCTGTCGGAGAAGTTGACTGCGAAGGATCCTCGGCTATTGATGTTCGATGCGGAGTTGCCGGGGTTCATGGTCCGCGAGATAGTTCCGCTGCCCGCGAGCGGCGATTTCCAGGATCTGCGCGTGTGGCGTCGTAGCGTGGCGGACACCGCGATAGCACTACTGGAGGAATACGGACGCACGCTCGTGGTACCGATGACCGTGGTGGTGCCGTCGTATCTTGAGGAAATTTTCGACCGGCTGCGCGCCCACAACGTGGGCATCGACCATTTCTTCATCGACGTGCCCTTCCGCGTCCTACAGGCTCGAATCGAGGCGCAGTCGATCTGGCCGGATGACCCGGCCCGTGATGCGCAGGTGCGTACGTGGCGGCTGGAGCAGGTGACCCGCTGCGCTGCCGCTGTCGGCTTGTTGCCGGCTGACACGATGGTGCTAGATGGTGAGCTGCCGGTAGCGGAGTTGGCATCGCAGGTGTTGGCGCGGTCGGCTGAATCGTGATCAGGCGCGCGGCCCAGAGACCACGATCGTTTGGGCTGCGGCGTTGTTGGCCGCCAACCAGCCGGCGGGATTGCCGCAGTCGTGGTACTCGCCGGTGACGGGGTGGATCAGCACGTCGTTGTCGCGGGCGAAGGCGATGACGGCGTCGGTGGCCTGATACTCGCCATTCGGGGCCGGGGTCAGCTTCTGAAAGTAGGCCATCGCGTCAGCGGGCAGCAGAGTGCGGCTGATGTTGATGTAGGCGGTCGGCTCGCCGTAGTCGTCCGGCTTCTCCAGCAGCTGATCGAGTAGCTGGTGACCCTCGAATGCTCGCGGAGCCAAAATGCCGTACCGCTGGGCCTCGGCGCCGGGCACCGTGGCGGCGGCGAGCGCGGCCGGCACTGCGGCGGCGGCCCGGGCAGCGGCGAGATCGGCCAGGTCCGACCCGCCGTCGCTGCGGAGCAGGAGATCGTCGCCGGCGACCAAGAGGAAGTCGTCGCCAGCGATGAAGTCAGCGGCGACGATCGCGGGCAGCGCCGTGCCGTACCGGCCGTCGCGAGGTTGTTCGATGAACGTGAAGTCGGCTTGGCTGTGCAGGTCGGCGAGGGGCGTGTATTTGTCCTGCCAGCCGCGCGCGGTGAAGTAGTCCTTCAGGTCGTGGTCTTCGGTGAAGTAATGACGCACCTGGCGGCCGATTTCGCCGGGAGCGGTGACGATCGCGATCTCGTGGGCGCCCGCGGCGACGCAGTCAGCGACTGCGTAGGCGACGACTGGTTGGTTGAGGATCGGCAGCATGCATTTGTTGATGGTTTTGCCGATTGGGAAGAAGCGGCTGCCCATGCCGGCGACAGCGATGACGGCCCTCACGTGCTTACCCTTTCGGTTGGGTTGCACCGGCCGTCAAGCGTGGCGACAGTGAGCCGGGCGGATCTGTGCAGTTTACGCATAGCACTGTCCGATCCGGGGCACATGAGGAAGGCGCACTGCTTGATATCGCACAACAAGCACGCCGCACATTTCCCTGGCCAAGCGGATGTCCGCAGGCGGATCGGCCGTGCGTGACATGGGCAGGCCATCTCGCGTCACGAAGGGAGCCCTGTGACCGCCGTCGATCCGGTGTTCGACTGTGTGCCGGAGCGCTACTACACCCATAATGAGCACCGAGGCGAAACCCTGCACCGGTCCGCCGCAGAAGCTATCCAACGCGACGTGATCGCCCTCGACGTCAACGAAGGCGCCCGCGTGCTGGAGATCGGCACTGGCACGGGATACTCCGGCGCGTTGCTCGCCGCGCGAGCCGGGACCACCGGCCGCGTGACCAGCATCGACATCAGCGACCACCTAGCCGGCTGGGCAGACCGGCTACACCACCATCGCGGCGTCACCACGATCACCTGCCACGTCGCCGACGGGATGTCCGGCTACTCACCGCACGCTCCGTACCAGCGGATCGTGGCGTGGTGCGCGCCCCCACGGCTCCCCCGGGCGTGGGTGGATCAACTCACCCCGGACGGGCGGATCGTGGCCTGTCTGCCCATCGCCGCGCAGCCATCCACCACCCTGATCGCCACCATCACCCTGTCCGCGGGACAACCGCGTGTCGAGACGGTCACCTTCGGCGGCTACGCCCAGAGCACCGCCACCGCCGTTGACGACGCCCTGACCATTCCGGGACGCTGGGTGGACCACCACATCGACCAGCCCGAGCCGGCATGGATATCCGTCGGCTGGCGCGACCACGACGATCCGCAACACACCGGCGCCCGCACAGCCCTCAACCTGCTCCTCAACCCCGGCCATACCGAGACCTATGTGCGCGCACCCCTGGACTGGCTGTCATGGACGGCCTACTCCCTCATCGCTGGCGGAGCACGACGGACCGTCGCCGCCCTGGGCAGTGGAATGCGCGGCATCGGGCACACCACCGTGACCACCGCCGCCGTCATCCTGACCGACGGCACCATCCTCGCCGACGCCGCGAACTCACCGTCCCTGACCGCGCTGCGGACCTGGCTAAGCCAATGGGAGCAGGCGGGACGCCCGGAGGCCGCGTGGTTCGACACGAACCTTGTGCCCAACGACGGGGATGACCTGTCTGGATGGGACCTACGAATCGCCTGCGGCACCAGCGGATGACGCCCGCGTGGCCCCGATGGCCCGCCATGACTCCGCCCACGATGACGCTACGCGCAGAGTCGTGCCGGGCGCGAAGGCAGACCGGTAGGGGTTCGGGTGCGTCAGCCCACCGGCGGGTTCGGCTGGAGCAAACTTCGCCCGGCCTGGTCAACCTGTCATGCCGGCGCACTCACCGCCCGCGCGATGCGATGGCCGACAAGTCGCTCGGCCTCGGTCAGCGGGTACCACGCGGCATCTCGCACCTCCGATTCCTGGATCCGACCTACATCGGCAAACGCTGTCGCGAACGGAAACCCGAAGTCGAGATGGAAGTGTGCAGGTTCCCCTCTGTCGGGCCGGGCCGGGACCTGCCCGTATTCGACATAAGCGGGCACCTGCGAGGTCGGGACAATACCGGCGGGATCAACGCCGGTCTCCTCCACTAGCTCCCGCATCGCCGCGCCGATCAGCGTGGCATCAGTCGGTTCGAGGTGTCCGCCAGGTTGGAGCAGGATCCCGTAGGCGAGGTGATCGACAAGCAGTATTTCAGTGCCTCCGCGCACCAGAAGCGCACCGACAGTCACGTGCATGGGCAGACGAGACCGAGAGGCGACGTTCGCTCCTTCGGACAGAAGCCGCGTCGGCACCGCCAGCGACGCGGCTTCGTGGGGGTAGGACGTGAGGTAGGCAGACAGGGCTGCCAAGACGTCCGAGTTGTCGATCGCCACGACTCGCCTCCGTTGTCGGTAGTAGCCCGAGCACACTTCTTACCGGGTCGCCTGCTCGGACAAGGTGAACTGACCTGTGCGTGTCGGCTGCTTGCTGTCAGAGCGACGGCACCTCCGACGGCGCGGTCGACGTCGTTGCCATCGCCGACGCGGGCGGATGCCGTGGCAGCCCGTTGATGACCACGCGGATACGGTGTGGGCTTTCTCCGACCTGTCTCCGGCCGCCCGCCGCATCTGTGAGGGCCTCCTGTGGATCGCCGGTGTGATTGGCGATCAGGTTTTGAGTGGCGTGGGCCCAGGCCAGTATGTCGGGCTGCTCAGCGGCGACGGCCAGGTCGGACACCTCGGCGGCGTACGCGCGCGCGAGCCGGAAGGCCCGCAGGTCCAGGGCGAGAGTGGCGAGCAGTCCGGACAGGTGGGCGGCGGCCGTGTAGAGCCGAGCCCGTTGCGGTGGGTGTTGGATGGCGGCCATTAGCTCGTCGACGCAGGCCCTCAGCGGACGCAGACGGGCAACCAGCGTGCTCGGCGCGACGCGCTCGGTATCAGTGATCGCCCGCTGGATCTCGAGTTCCAGGCGCGTCAGCCGGGCGTCATCGGCTGTGGCGCCTATCAGGGCCGACCGGCGGGCGCTGATGCATTCCTCTGGCTCCCACAGCACGTCACCACTGGCCGCCGCGGTGTCGGCCGGCGTGGCGTGGGCGCGTTGACGGTGAAGGACCAACTCGATGATGCGGGCGTACTCGGCGGTCAGCGCGCCGCCCGTTCGCAGGATCGTGTCGCAGCGGTTCCAGAACCTCCGGTCGGGGTGCTGCCGACCGGTCTCGATGCTGGCGATGGAGCTGCGGGCGTACCGCACGAGAGGGGCGAGGCCGTGCTGCGTGAGTCCGGCAGCCTTGCGCAGGTGCGCGAGGCGCCGGCCGAGCGCGCGGCGCGCGGCACTGATCTCGTCGCTGTCGCCCATCGGCCACCACCCCCGGGTTGAGCGCTCACGGTGAGCGATCACCGTAATGGCTCGCTGTGACACGTTCCGGCAGGCAGCCGGCGCACCATGCGGCGAGGTAGCACCATCAGATGTCGCCGAACGCGGTCAAGGCGGTGGGTGTTGGAGTTGGTGTCGGGATGTGCCGACATTGTCGGTGCGCGGCGCTGCGGGCGTGTCGACTGCCCGGAGTTCTACGGTGGCCCGCATGCCCTCCGACCCCCAGGAATTCACCGCTGGTCTCCCGCGCAAGCGGATGGCGGCCGGTTTGTTGATCACCGATTCGCAGGATCGGGTTCTGCTGGTGGAGCCGGCGTACCAAACGGATTGGGAGATTCCCGGAGGCAGTGTTGAGGCCGGCGAGTCGCCGTGGCAGGCGGCGGGGCGGGAGTGCCGCGAAGAGCTCGGCGTGAGCCTGACGCCGGGTCGGCTGCTCGTCGTGGACTGGGTGCCGGCCCGTGAGGGCCGCACCGACGGTGTGATGCTCGTCTTCGACGGCGGTGTCCTGGACGCGGTTCAGGCGCAGCGGATCGTCGTGCCGCCCGCCGAGTTGAAGGGTTGGGCGTGGTCTACCCCGCCGCAGGCGCGTCAGCGGTTGCAGCCGTTGCTGGCCCGGCGCGTCAGCGAATGCCTTCAGGCCCGTGCCGACGGGTCGACCCGCTACCTCGAAGACGGCGTGCCCGTCTCCTGATCTCAACTTGCCGCATCCCAGCCGGCCGGTGCTCGTTCGCGGTCGGCCGGCTGCTCACCTGATATTCGTTCGAGGGAGGAGATGTCCTCGTGGCACTCAGAGGCAGGACGACGGAGACGTTGGCGGTGGAGGGCGCTCGCCGGCAGTTGGTCGACCAGCTGCGCAGTCAGGGTTGGATTACCCGACCGGAGGTGGCGGCGGCGTTCACCGCGGTGCCGCGGCACCTGTTCGCTCCGGCCGGCACCAGCATCGAGAGCGCGTACGCGAATGATGTTGTCGTCACCCGACGCGGCTCGGACGGAAGGGCGACCAGTTCGATCTCCGCGCCGTGGTTGCAGGCGTACATGCTGGAGACCGCCGGGCTGAGGCCCGGCGCCCGGGTCCTGGAAATCGGCTCAGGCGGGTACAACGCGGCGCTGATCGCCGAGGTCGTCGGCCCGGCCGGAACGGTCGTCAGCGTCGACATCGACGTGCAGGTCGTCACCCACGCGCGAGAGGCGCTGGCGCGGGCCGGCTACCCGCAGGTCGAGGTGGTCCACGCCGATGGCGTCCACGGCCATCCTGCCGACGGGTTGTGGGACGCGGTGCTCGTCACGGTCGAGGCCAGTGACCTCCCGCCCGCGTGGACCGACCAGCTCTCACCAGCCGGCAGGCTGGTGGTGCCGTTGCGGATGCGCGGCAACACCCGCTGCCTCACCCTGCAGTCGGCAGGTGACCACCTGGCCGCGACAGCGTCCGTGCAGTGCGGCTTCGTCGCGATGCAGGGCCACGGCCGGGACCCGGCCCGCCGGGTACCGCTGCGCGGCGACGACGCCGTTCTCACCCTTGACGACGACACCATCACCAACGCCGAGGCCCTCCGCGCTGCCCTTGATGGGCCACGGGTTGAGGTGTCCTTCCCGGTGACCCTGAACATGAGCATGGGCACCTGCATCGAGAGCCTGCACCTGTGGCTGGCCAGTCAACCTCGCCCGTACGGCGTACTCAGAGTCGATCGGGACCGCACCGCCGGCCTGCTGGATCCACAGGACCGTTTCTTCTGCCCCACCCTGCTGACCAGTGACAGCCTCGCCTACCTGACCATGCGCAGCTACGACACGACGACGTGGCAGTTCGGCGGGCACGGCTTCGGTCCGCACGCCACCAGACTGACCAACGATCTGATGGAACTGACAGTGGCCTGGGACCAGCAGTTCCGGGCCGGCACCGGCCCGGACATCACCGTGCACCCGGCCGGCACGCGACTGCCCGACACTGAACGGTTGCGGCTGCTCGTGCCCCGCCGCCACACGCTGACCGCGATCACCTGGCCGGAGACAGACCGATGAGCAGCACAGAGCCGATCTTGATCTGCCTTCGGGGGAACTCCGACTCCGGGAAGAGCACCATCGCTACGGCGTTGCGGCGCCGGCACGGCCGCGGCTGCGCCCTCGTCAGCCAAGATCATATTAGGCGGATCCTTCTGAGGGAACGTGACAGGCCAGGTGGTCTCGCGCCCACGCTCATCGCGCAGAACGTCCGTTTCTGTCTTGATCACGGCTACCACGTGATCCTGGAAGGGATCATGCACACCACCCGGTACCGGAGCATGCTCACCGAGCTGCGCGACGCGCACCGAGGCCGAACCCTGTTCGTGTACCTCGACGTGTCGTGGCCGGAGACTCTGCGCCGACACCAGACCCGTCCCGAGGCGCAGGAGTTCACTGCCGACACGATGCTCGGCGTGTACGCCCCGCGCGACGTCCTCGGCTGGCCCGACGAACTCGTCCTGCCGGAGACCACCACCCTGGAGCAAGCGATCGAGCGCATCGCCACCACCGCCGGCCTGCCGTTGACCGGCCGCGACGACGACCTGCTCCCGGCAGTCCCATGACTTCATCCCCGACAGCCAGCGCAGGCAGTGCCGGTCTCGTGGCGGACGGGGCGGATGACGTGTTCGCGGCGCTGGTCGCCCGTGCCGCTGCCGCAGGGGTGGGTACCGGCCGGGTGGTGCACCGTACCGACAAGGCCGTCGTCGCCACCGGCCGCCGCGACGGCCAACCGGTGATCGTGAAGCTGTTGACCACCGACGACCCGTACTGGGTAGGCCGGCGCCAGCACGAGCTGCGCATGTACGAGCTGTTCACCGATCAGCCGCCCCCCGTGCGCGTGCCGCAGGTCCTGTACGCCGATGCCCACCTGACCGTCCTGACGCAGCTACCTGGACAGCGCCTGGACGACCAACGCCACCTGACTCGCGACGTCAGCCCGGCCACCGCACAGCTGGTCCTGAACACCCTCGACACCCTCGCCGCCTGGACGCCAGCACCGCCACTGCCGCAACTTGTCGACTACCACGGCCGGATCGACGCCGAACACGCCGCCCGGCTCCTCGACGACGCCGACCAGCACGCCCTCCACACCCTCGTCGACCAACTCGGCCCGCATCGGGTCACCGCACACGGCGACCCCCTACCCGCCAACCTGCTCCTCGACCACGGGCACTGCGCCCTCATCGACTTCGAGCACACCGGCAGCTACCTACCCGGCTACGACCTCGCGCTACTGCACATCATCGGCGCCGCAGGCAGCCCGACCCTCACTGCCGCAATCGCCGAACGCGTCCGAACCGCCGACATCATCACCACCTACTACGTCAACCTGCTCCTGCTGACCTGCCGAGAGATCCGCCTGCACACCGTGCTGCCAGCAGGCGACTCGACCACGTCCCGGCTCGCCTACCTGCGACAGCTACAGCACCAGGCACGCCACGACGTTCAAGCGCTGATGCGATGGGCTTGAACCGGACGACCGCCGGCGCGCCGGTCCAACGCAGCCCTGTGGGCGGCTCACAGGCACCCTCCCCGCTGAGCCGCGACTTCCACCGACTGTGGGGCGCCTACTCGGTCAGCCACCTCGGATCCGCCGTCGGGGCAGGCGCGCTGCCGCTGGTCGCGATCCTGCTGCTGGACTCATCGACTCTGCAGATCTCCCTGCTCGCGGTGATCTCCGGCCTCGCCTCGGCGGTCATCGTCTTACCTCTGGGTCCCTGGATCGAGTTCCGGCGCAAACGGCCCGTGATGATCGGCGCCGACCTGCTGCGCTGCGCGGCCCTGACCAGCGTCCCCATCGCCGCCGCGCTGGGCGCCCTGACGTACGAACAGCTGTGCGTCGTCGCCGTCGTGCAGACCGCCGGCACCATCGTGTTCAGCGCTGCCAGCGGCGCACACCTGAAGCACCTGGTCACCGTCGATCAACGTGTCACCGCGAACAGCCGATTCGAGACCTCCCAGTGGACGGCGAACAGCCTCGGCTCACCCATCGGCGGTGTCCTCGTGTCCTGGCTCGGCGCTACCGCGTCCATCACCGTCGACGCCGCGAGTTTCTTGATGTCCGCGCTCGGGATCCGCCGCCTGCGCAGCCCTGAACCGCCGCCACCAACGCGGCAACCCGCCCCGAGCCGGGGCCGGGAAGCCATCGAAGGATGGCGGCACATCCTTCACCACCCTGGCCTGCGAGCCCTGTTCGTCAACGCCATCATCTTCGGCGGCGCCATCACGGCCAGCACGCCCATCATCGCGGTGTTCATGCTCCGCGACCTACACCTGGCGCCCTGGCAGTACGGCCTGGCCCTCGGACTGCCCTGCCTCGGCGGCATCCTCGGCTCCCTCACCGCCGGGCCCCTCACCACCCGATACGGCCTGCGCAGGGTCCTGCTCACCACCGGCGTCGCCCGCACACTCTGGATGGGATTCATCCCCCTCGCCCCGCCCGGCACACCGGGACTGATCATCATCACCCTCGCCGACACCCTCCTGCTGTTCATGGCGGGAACGTTCAATCCCACCTTCGCCGCCTACCGCATGAACCACACCAGCGAGCACTGCCTGTCCCGCGTCCTGACCGCCTGGTCCATCACCAGCAAACTCACCCAACCCATCGTCATCGCCGCCGCCGGCATCCTCGCCGCCGCCACCGGCCCCCGCACCGCCCTCACGGCAACCGCCGCCCTCACCCTCACCAGCGCCGCGTTCCTGCCATGGAAGACAACCCCGAACAGCCCTCCTGCCGCCAACCCGCCCAGCGGACGTCGCCTACCGGGACGTCGTTCCAGTAGCGGGAGCACCCGCCTACCCACCGCCGTCACGGCCACCGCCACCACACCCAGGGAGAACGCAGAATGAACGATGACAACCCGCAGCGGCGGGCACCCCGCCGCTACACCGGCACCACGACCGATTTCGTACTGGACGGCACCACGGGTCGCCTCACCACGGCCACCTCGTCCGGTCAGCTCACCCACGTCGATCTGCGCGTCGGCAAACACGGCTCCACCCTGGCCGGCCTAACCGAAGCCCTGTCCACAGCGCTCACCACCGCGCTGCAAGCCGGCGCGCCCCTACCCGAGATCGTGGCCCCACTACGGCACACCCACTACACCCCCTCCGGAGCCACCACCGACCCCGACGTGCCACACGCAACCTCGCTGAGCGACTACCTCGCACACCGCCTCCACCAGCAGCACACCAACACCGCGCCGCATCCAGACGCCGCGGAGCTGCCTGGAGACGTCCAAGCCAGCACGCAGCCACGACTGCCCACGGCCAACTGGGTGCCGCACCCCTGCAGCTGACCCGACCTCGATCAACCTGGACCTGACGGAGGTGAATGGGGCATGCGCGATGACGAGTTACGCGGTCTGGTTGGCGCGCGTCAGCCGCTGATACGGGCGCTGCGCACCGTGCGGGACTCGGGCCTACCGGACGCCTGGATCGGCGCTGGTGTCCTCAGGGACCTGGTGTGGGACCAACGCTACGGGCACGGATTCGACTTCTCCCGAGCCCGGGACATCGACGTGGCATTCTTCGACCCCACCGACCTGACCCGAGCCAACGACGAGTACGCCACCGAACGCCTGACGACGATGTGGCCCGGAGCGCCGTGGGAGGCGAAGAACCAGGCCGCCTTGCACACCTGGTACCCCGCCCGATTCGGAGGCGACCCCGTCCCCGCGCTGCGAAGCATCGCCGACGCGGTCGCGACCTGGCCCGAATACGCCACCGCCGTCGCGATCCGTCTCGACGCCGACGGGCGCATCGCTGTCTGCGCACCACACGGACTCGATGACCTTCTCGACGGCATCTGGCAACGCAACCCGACTCGAGTCAGCCAGGTCGTATCCGCGCAACGACTAGCGCGGCAACGCCCCGCCCACCGCTGGCCCCGAGTTCGAGTCCTCACCTGACCACCCGCGATCGCCGCCAGGACGCTCAGCCCCATGATGCTCGACTCCGCGCGACGCTCACGTTCGCTGCGAACCGTCCACCCTCGTCCCGTAGCCGAGTAGCTGCATCGCGGCCACGTTGTCGGGTTGGGCCCAGAAGAGCTGGTGTAGCTCGTCGGGCAGTTCGTCGCGATGGGTGTTGGTGAGCCCTCTACGGAAAAAGCGGTCATCGGCCTGTTGCAGCTCGGTGAACGACGGGATCTGGGCGCCCGCGTCGGGTCGGAGCTGGGGCGTCAACGTGTGGATGACCCGTTCCACAGCAGCTCTCGGCTTCTGAGCAAGTTCTTCGTACCTCAGCACCACTCGGTGAGGTGCCGACGGCAGCAGCCAGCTCAGCACATTGCGTCCCCAACTGCCGGTTCCGACCTCGCCCCGTCGGGTAATCATGGCGTGCAGCTCGCTCTCGAATCGTGCAGCGTCTGCCTCGCTGGCCAGGCGCGCCCACGAGACGAGCGCATCGCGCCCGTCCCGGACGAGACAGACGGCCTTGTCCGCTTCATCGACCTGGTCGTCGCGCTGTCGGTGCGTCTTGACGAAGTGAACCTCTGTCGAGTCACGCATGGCTTCAATCGCTGCAGGGCGTTCGGTGAAGCCGACCAGATCGGAACCCAGACGCTCGGCCACGCCATCGACGTCATAGACGACGGATGTCCTTACGCCGTAGAGCCGATTGAGGACGATCCGAAGGAAGGTGTTACCTGACCGGGGAAAGGAGCACACCCACACGATCACCAAACCAGGGTAGCGAATTCTATCGCCTACGCGCGGTTCACCATGGCCTCGGCGGTGCCTTCTGCGCCGATCTGTCGGGCTACGAATGTTGACTCTGACGGTCCCACTCGGCCCCCACCCGCACGGCGGCTGGGTTGACGGCGACGGCTTTCACGAGGTGATGGCCACGGCTCGATGCAGGTAGGCATTGTCGTGAAGTTCGGTGAGCATGAACTCCGCGAGGTCGGCGCGGGAGACCTTGGCGGTGAAGGATAGCCGGAGGTCGGTTCCCGTGTGGTAGCGGCCGGTGCGCGGTCCGTTGGTGAGTACCGGTGCACGGACCACCGTCCAGTCGGCAGTGCTGTCTCGGACGAGTGCCTGCCCGCACATCGGCAGATCCGGAAGCCGAGCCCCGCTTCGTTGGACGGCCGCGTGTCACGCAGCGTCACTTACCGGGGCCGTCAGTCTGTTCCACGCGTGTCCGGCCGCCAATCAGCGGGAGGCTAGCTGACTCCGATGCGGCGCTGCGTCTCAAGCCGTTCCTGGCTCTGCGCTGGAGCCGGTACGCCGACACCTACGGGAACGACCGATGTGAGGACGCCAGCGAAGGCCGTCCTCACATCGGTCGTGATCGTCCGGAGGCGCCCATCAGCCCTGTCGGCTGGGCGGCAGTGGGTAGGTTGTCTGCACCACCAGCACGCGGCCAGGTGCGGCGCAGTTCTTTTTGGTGCCCCCGGCTAGAGATATACCTGCGCCCGTCGAAGAGCTCCGCGACCCATCCAAGCTGCGGCTATCGGGACCGCGACCTGCACAAACTGAGCGATGAGGTGGCGCAGGTTCGTGCCCCTGTCACCCGATCCGCGTTCGGCACCGCAGAACTCCGGACGCGCAGATCCGCGGCAGAGACGTGTGGGGACGAAGGCTTCATCCCGGGCGAGCGGATGCCTGCCGCGTCGGCCAGTCGCCTGAGCTCGCCGGAGGCGGTTATGCCTGACTGTCTGCGCGTCATGGCCGTTGCGAGGCTCGCCCCAGGCATGTTTTCCGAGGCGGACGGCCGGACGATTCGTCCTTGGTGGGGGGTGACCTGTGTGGCGGCGCGTGAGAGCATGTCGCTGCCGCTACAGATGGCACCTCAAGCGACTACGTTTCGTGTCGGTCGTGTCGAGATAACGGATCGCCAGGAAGGATGCGTTCGGTGACTCTCGCCTCCCGGTTGGATTTCCGAGAGCACCGATTCCGTCTGGGCAGCGACGACGCGGCGCGCGTGGACTTCCACCGGATGCTGACCGCGCTGATCCAGGTGGAATACCCTACCGCGACTGAGATGCGGCCTAACCCGGGTGATTGGGGCATCGACACGTTCGTAGGGAGCTTGGTCGACAGGGTCAATATTTGGCAGTCGAAGTACTTCGCCGATGGTATCGACAAGTCCCAGAAAGACCAGGTGCGCGAGTCGCTGGTGTCGGCCATGACAAATGCCAGCGCCAACGGGTACACGGTTGAGTCGTGGACTCTGTGCGTCCCGTGCGATCTCGACCCGCCGGAGCGGCAGTGGTGGGATAGGCGCTGTAAAGCGTGGGCGAAGGAGTTCCCTGGTCTGGTGTTCGACCTCTGGGATGCTCCCCGGCTGCGCGGAAAGCTGATGACGCCCGACGCCGCGCACGTGTGTGACCAGTTCTACGGTCCTGCCCGGGTTTGGATCGCGCAGCCGCAGATGGCCGATATCGTCGCTTTGCCGGTGCAAGAGACCTACGAAGGGGCGTTGTTCGTCAAGCAGTTGGCCGCGGCTGGTCTGTTGGAGGTCGACGCGCAGAAGGTGGCGTTTTTCAACGCCGAGGTGCTAGCCCGTGACGTGGTCAACCGCGGAGTGCCGGAGGAGCGGCAGGCGCTGCTCGAGCTGGACTACACCGTCTGGGAGCTGTGGGAACAATACGTTGGCATGCCGCCCAGCCAGGCAGGCGTCGATGCAGAGACGGCAGCACGAACGCTATTCGCTACCGTAATGCAGGACGTGCGCCGGCTGCCGTCACCCGGTCCGCTGCCGACACGCACGGTCCATCACACCGGCATGATGCACCGGGTAGTCGAGACGGGCCGGGCTGGTTGGGTGGCTAGCTGGCGGCACGTTGCGGCCGAGCACACCGAGCAGTGCCAGGTCAACGACCCGTCGTCCTCTACCACGTTGGCGGTTCAGTTATGACCGCCAACAGCCTGCCTACGCAATCATCCGGCGGTCGGCTTCCGGTGGCACCTGAAGATCACGTGCTGTTCCGGCTGACTCAGTTGCTGCTACTGATGCGGATCGTGGCCTCACCGGAGGACACCGGCTTGGGCTTAGAACGCCTCGGCTACTACGAGTTCTTCTCGGCCAATCCCTTCCTGGTAATCGGTGAAGACGAAACGCAGGTGCGGGCCCAATTGCACATGGCCGGATTTGACGAGCGGCAGCTGTCCTATACCTCTAGCGGCCAGCGTTTCGCGAACCGTCGCCGCCGTCTTCAGCACGACATAGCTCTGCTGGTCGCTTACGACCTCGCTACCTTGAAGCCCGGCGGTTGGTGCCTGACGCCGCGTGGACTGTCGACGGCTGAGCAGATGACTGCTCTGTACGCAGAGCAGTACATGACCGCCGTGCGGCTGGTCGTGCGTCGGTTGGCGCGCTTCCGCAATGACACCGCGCTGGCTCGACAAGCCCGCCAATGGCTACGCGAACCGGCGCTCATCCTCGACCTCTACGGAGCCACGGCAGCCGAAGAAGCCGGCGAGCCCTCCGGCACTGACTCGAACCGTCACACCAGCACGCGCGAGGAGTCCAGCGATGAGTAACCCGTCAAGTGCAGCGCAGGAGCTGAATCGGGGCATTCGGCTGCTGCGGCTGCGTCTTGCCGGCGTCACCCGCCCATACGAGGTTGACCTACGCACCAACGACGGCAGCTTCCGGCCGTTGAGTGTCATTGCCGGACCGACTAACACCGGTAAGACCAGCGTGCTGCAGCTAATCGCGTATGCCCTTGGCGCTTCCTCATACCCCGATCACGAGGAGATCGTGCGACAGGTTCGCGCGGCGGTCTTGGAGACCATCACAGCAGACGGCCCGATGACCTTCGAGCGGGGCATTGAGTCGAAGATCGCGCTGGTGTTCGACCAGCCTCTCGACCGCGCGGGCGACACCGTGCCACAGCCGCATCCCATCGACCCTCCGTCGGATCCGGCAAGCTTGTCACGGCTGCTGCTGTCCACGGTCGACCTGCAAGACGTCCTGTTACGGGTGGCGCCTACCCAACAGGAGTCTGCGACTCATGTACTGAGCTTCCGCGACCTCATGTGGCTGTGCATGCTACTCAACGAGCGCGTCGGAAGCGCCCAACTGCTCTTCGAAGGCAACCGAGACAAGAACCGTAAACTGCTGCAAGTCGTCGACGCGGTCTTCGGGGTCCATGCCAATGACGGCGCGGATTTGGCTAGCCGGATCAAAAATCTTAACGATGACCTCGCCTCCGCACGCAACGAGCTGGCTTCGCTCGAACAGTTCATCCGCGAGCAAGACGCCACTCCGCGCGAACAGCTACAGGAGGTTCTCGAGGATGCTGAAGGGCAGCTCGCAGCCATCCGCGATGCGGTGCACCGTCTAGACCAGCAGGAGGCGACCTCGGCCGAGGCTACGGCGGGCCTGCGCAACCGCCACCAACGCGCTGCCCACGCCACGGTGCGTGCCCGTCAGCGGTTGCGCGACCGGGAGGCGCTAGTCAGCCGTTACGCCAGCCTGCGCGCTCAATACAGCGACGACATCCGCAAGTTGACTCTGCTCAAGCAGGCAGGCTCGGTTTTCGATCATCTCTCAGTGACGGTGTGCCCCGCCTGCCTCAACACGCTGCCAACACCGCCCACAGTGCGTGGCTCGACCTGCACCTTGTGCGAGCAGGCCCTGCCCGCCGCCGTCACGGCGACAAGCCTCGGCGCAGCCGCAGCGCTGCGGGAAATCGCCGTGGCCGGTCTCGCTCAACCTGTCGACGAGCAAAACGCCGACGGACATCAGTTGGGCGACCACGACCACGAGCTCGACGAATCGTTGCCCGGCGACGGCAGTGCTCATGAAGCTATCAGCGCCGAACTTGCCAGCACCCGTAGCCGCTTCAAGGAACTCAATGACTACTGGCGGGAGCTGGCCGACAGCCTTCCCACCCTCCGTCAGGCTTGCGACCAAGCATCTACCACAGAGGCCGAACTGGCCGCCCAGGTAGACCGCGGCGCGTCTGGCACTGTCACCCCATATGTCGCCGCTCGCGAAGACCTCGCCGTTCAGAGGCAAGCTGTGCTTGTACGCCGCGACCGCGCCACAGCCGCTTTGAAGCAGTGGCGCAGTTTGCAGTTGCGTCGGCGGCGGGCCGAACAGATGGCCGGTGAGCTCGCCGGACTGCGCCGGGAGAGCCGAAACCAGTCTGATCGGCCGGACCGCGACGCGGTGATCACAGCGCTAAGTGCTCGGTTCCGGCAGATCCTCAATGAGGTCGGCTACCCCAAGCACAACAACACCGGGGCCATTGACGCCAAGCTTGTGCCCTCCGCGCGGATGCGACCATTCACCTCCGCCTCCAGCGGTGGTCAGGTCCTGCAGAGCCTTGCCTGGGTTTTGGCGATATTCGAGGTCGGCTACGAGACGGGGGCCCACCATCCCGGCTTCCTGCTCATCGATACTCCTCAGAAGAACCTCGGCGGCAAGGCTGCAGCCGACGACGAGGAGTTTGCGGACGTTCACCTCGTCGAACGCTTCTACCAGCACGTCATTTCCTGGCTGGATGGTCCGGGCCGAGGCGCTCAGATCGTTATCGTCGACAACACCCCGCCCCCGATCGCCGAGCCTCATATCGCTGCACGCTTCACCCGAGACCCACATCACGGCCGCTTCGGTCTAATCGACAACGAGACCGGGTGAACGTCCTGTTGCTCCGGAGGCAGCAGGTCGAACGCGAGGCCAATGAACGGCGCGCTCAGCTCGCCATGTGGATGCTGAGACGTCTGTGCTGCCGGGCGCTTGACCTCGATGGCACACGTCAAGCCGGCGTCATCACCACCGGTGACAGCCACCGCCTCAGAGGCTCGCGGCCGGATCGACAGCCGCCCCGGCGTCGTCGGCCCGAGTGCCGACATTGAGGCGCGCGGATTTGCCCGGACGCGGCCAACGGGAGTCCGCGGAGGGCCACTGGGGATTAGCGCTTGAAACGGCGGGGCACGGTTCGGCTGCCCCAGAGCTCAACTCACCCCAGCATCGGACCGGAGAAAGATGATCAATGCGTGGTGCCTGGACCGATCTGCCCGACAACATCACCGCTGCGATCGCCGAACGGGTCGGTAAGCCCTTCGACGTCACCCCGGCCTCCAACGGTGACCACGCGGACATCGCCGCGACAGTCACCGGACCAACCGCGAAGGTCTTCATCAAGGCGGCCGCGGGAGACCTCAGCGTCCGATCACTGCGCCACGAGCTGGCGGCGACCACGGCCATCGACCGGTACCCGCCGGCGGTCCTCTGGCACTTCGAGACCGACGACTGGTTGGTGGTGGCGACCGAGCACCTTGCTGGCCCGCACCCCGACCTGTCCCCCGCCAGCCCCGATCTCGACCTCCTCGCCGCGACGCTCAAGGACCTACAGAACACCCGCGCGCCGAACGGCACCTGGTACGACCCGGCGGGCCGGCTCGGGTTCGCGCATCCGCTGATGGTCGGCGAAGGGCTCGTGCACTCTGACCTCAACCCGACCAACCTGATCCTGACCAGCAGCGGCCTGCGCATCGTCGACTGGGCGTTCGCGACCAAGGCAGCGCCTTGGGTGGAACTGGCACTGCTGATCCAGTGGCTAATCGGCTGCGGCCACACCGCCGGCCAGGCAGAACGCTGGGTGGCGCAACTTCCGGCGTGGGCTGCGACTGATCGCGACGCCATAGACGATTTCGCGATCCGCAACGCCGCGAAGTGGGCAGGCAAAGCCGAGAAGAGCTCCCAGGTGTGGGTGCACGACCTTACGACCTGGACCAGTGAGTGGGCGGCCTACCGCCGATCGAGGATCCGGGAACGCTCCGTTGTGTCGCAGCAGCCCGGTCCCGGCGCAGACGCATGCACCCATGCCCCGAGGGGAACCTCCAGCCGGTAGGGCTCCAGCGCCTGCCACGCCGATGCCGGCGGCATCACCGGTGCCTTGCTGCAACGGGCCGAGGCTCGGATACGGAGCCGGCGGCCTCTCGCCCCCGCCGCCCACCGGACCGTCCTACATCTCCTGGCCGTTGCGAGCGACAGGCAGGTTACCCAGCCAGGGTCGGTGCGAGGTCACTGCAGCTGACTGTGCCGGCGGAGCTGACGTCTACGGCGGACGCAGCGCGGAGACAACCGAAGCGGCAAAGCGAGGCGCCAACCTTATTGTCGGTCGAGGGGAGGTGTCCCCGTCAGCCGCCCGCTGTCACGTGCTCGCACACGCTGGAGCGCCGGTAGCCGCCGGCGACGCCGATGCCGACGCTGTCCCAGAACGCGGATGAGCCGTCGATGTGGCAGCCCAGGGTGTGCCAGGTAAACCCCGGGTTCTCCGCGCGCAGCGCCGCTAGGCCCGCAGCGGCGAGGCCGCGCCGTTGATAGGCCGGCAGGGTGTAGGGCTGCTCTACCCAGCCGATTTCGCACCGGTGGCACAGCTGGTAGTCGACTGCGAAGGCGAACTCGTCACGGTCGGGGCCGTCGCCGTCGTCGTAGCGCAGATTCGCCGCCCGCATCCGCCAGCCGGGCCGCTCCGCGGAGACGGTGTCCTGCCACGGCATGGACAGGCGGGGGACGACCGGCCAGCCGTGGCGTCGCGGCCACCGGCCGCGGGTCAGCCCGAGCAGGAACTCGCGCCACGGCTCGCGCCCGGATACCCAAGCAACCTGATCGGCCGCTGCGATGAGATCCCGGATCGCCGCATCGCGGTACGCGCCGCTGCTCACTGGTCGGCGCCTGGGTCGCTCCAGCGGCCGATGACGGTGTGGCGTACGCCAGCGTCGAGCATCGCGTCAGCCCGGTGTCGGCCGTTGATGTACGGCACGACAGCACCGGGCACTTCGGGCTGGATCGGTTCGAGGAACAACGTCTCCGCAGCCTTCAAAACCCGGCTGTCGAGGCTTTGGGTGCGCAGTGTGGTTACGGCAGCGAACATCCGTGCGTCCTCAGGATCATCGGTGGGCACGCGCTCGAGCGCTTCGCTGTCTGCTCGTGCCAACGCGGTGACGGCCGCATCTGACGCGGCAGCCCAATCTACGCTGTGGTACCAGCAGCAGTTCCGAAGTCTGCGGCGTGGCATCACCTGCCGGACCAGGCGCCACGACCAGGTCGTTCCGGCCGGCATGCACGCCGGCTCGCCGTGCAGGTCTGGCCGCGGCAGTCCGATCACGGCCGCGACCTCAAATCTCATCCGTGGTTCCACCGGGGCGTCCGAGGCGACAAAGCCACCCCCGCGTCTCACATCGACCGGGCCGCCGACCAGATGCGCCAGCTCGTCCTCGGTCAGCCGCGGTCCCCACCTCGGCGGACTGACCACCGCGAACGGTCCCGCCACGGCGAACCCGAAGTGGCAAAACCCGAGATCCTTGCCCGTCAGCAGCTGATGGGCTATGAAGATCGGCGGTTCCGGCTCGCCCGGGCAGTGCCGCTGCCACACCGCCTCCACGAACCGCTCCGCCCGGTTCATTAGCGACGCGCCCTCTCGATCAGTCTGAGTCGCTATCGCCACCGGCCGCCGATCTGGCGCGGTGAACAGCTGCAGCCGCATCGACGACTGCCCGACGGTGAACATGTGATCGTCAACGGTTCGCGTCCGCGCTCCGCCATGCTCACGGATCAGTGCCGCGCTCCGCGGGCGTGGCCCCTCATCTCCGGTTGCATCCATGGCCGTCACCGTAGGGTGCGAGTGCGACAGCGCCCGTTGTCTGACGAGCGGCGCGGCGATCGCCAGGCAGGCCGATCGGCTCTATCGCCTTGCCGGTCGGCCACGACGTCTCGACGAACCAGGTGGTCAGTGGACTCTGCGGCGCGCAGGCCGCCGCTGTCCGTAGGCCCTCCATCTGGCGGAGAGGCGGACTGAGGTACGGATCCGCAGTTGCCCAGCCAGCCGGTTTCATCGTGGATGGGGCTAGTCGGCGGTGAGCGGCACCGCTGGTGCGCCCTGCTCGACGCACAGCGGCACGCCCGGGTAGTGCGCGGTGACCGCGGCGGCGTCGCGTTGTGGGTCACCGACGCCAACGTTGACGCACTTCCCGATCGTCGGTCCCACCTCGTACACGGCCACACCCCGCTGCCGCCAGTAATCCATGTCGGCAGCGATCTGCTCGACCCACCGGTCGAGTGCCCGGGCGGAATGCTGAGCATCCACGAAACGCACCGTGACGTGCAGACCGAGTTGGCGCACCGCCTCGTCGAAGCCGGCAGAAGGTATGCGGTGCACCAGCAGTACGCCAGCGGGAACATCGAGGCTCACGTCCGCGTACACGTCTGGCCAGCGCTCGCCGACGCCATCCACAGCTTCGGCGGCGTCGCTGAGCGCATCCTGGGCCGGCCAGTACGACTGCTCAGCGTTCGGCACGCTCGGCACGGCGGACGCGGACGGTGAGGCGCAGGCCGCAGGAAGGGCCAGCAGCGTCAGAGTGAGCAGCGCGGGAACACGGCGAGGCATCGTCGACCTCCTTCGGCGGCACATACCGCCAGACGGACACTACGGATAAAACGAACCACCACAGGGTGAGACGTACACCAGCCCCAGGCGGTTCCCCACCCGCCCCGCGAGGCCTCCAGTTCACCTGGTCCCGAGACTGCACAAAGATCTTCTGGCCCGCTGCGGGCTGCTGAGACGCACGGACCGGTCATGCCGCCCGTGATCGGACGGAGGCCGAGACGGCCGGCGTGACTCGATCTTTGCCGCAAGCCGGTCTAGTGTCCATTCCTGTGATCTTCGGACACCGGCTGGTCGGGTGATGCCCATTGCGATCCTGGGCCGCCGAGCCCTCAAGCGAGACCGTGCGCCCGACCAGCACCACAACCCATTCCCTCGAACGGGACGACCATGAACTACTACGCGGGCCTGGACTGGGGCGAGAGCCACCACGACATGGCCGTGGTCGACGCCGACGGCCAGCTCATCAGCCACACGCGCGTGACAGACGACGCCAGCGGGCTGACTCAACTCCTAGCCGCACTTACCGCGGTGAAACGCAGCCGACGTTCGATCCCAGTCGGGATAGAGACCAGTCGCGGGCTAATGGTCGCCGGCCTCCGCAAGGCCGGCCAACCCGTCGTCGTGCTCAACCCGACCCAGGTAGCCAACTACCGCAGCCGCCTCGCCCCACAGCGCAAAAAATCAGACCGGGGCGACGCCCGCCTACTCGCGCACATTCTGCGGGTCGACGGCGACGCCCACCGCCCCGCACCGTCGTCCTCGCCGCAAGCCAGCGCCCTGCGAGAGGCGACCCGCGCGCACCGACAGGCGACACACACCGCCGGTCTGCTCGCCCGCCGACTCCGGTCAGTGCTACGCGACTACTACCCAGCTGCGGCGACCGCCTGGGCGCACCTACCCGGAGGGCTGACCAGACCGGAAGCCCGCCTCATCCTGACCGCCGCCCCCACCCCCACACGAGCCACTCGACTCACCAGACGTCGGCTGGAGGCGCTGCTGACCTCCGCCGGACGCACCCGCCTCATCACCGCCGAGGCGACCCGCCTCCACGAACTGTTCCACGCCCGCGCACTCCGGCAACCAGCCGAGGTAGAAGACGCGATGGGACGTCACGCCGCCGCGCTACTCACCCAGCTCGACGCCACCATCGCCTCAGCGCACACCCTGTGGACACACATCGACGCGCTGGCCGAACAGCACCCACAGACACCGATATATCGTTCGTTCCCGGGAATGGGGCCGCTACTGGCCGCGCGACTGCTGGCCGAACTCGGCGACGACCCGCACCGATTCCCTACCCCACGCAACCTGCGCGCATTCTGCGCGGCAAGCCCGATCACCTGGGCCAGCGGCACCTCCCACAGGGTCAGCCACCGCCGCAAAGCCAACCCGATCCTCGCCGAAACCGGCCACCTATGGGCCTTTGCCACCCTCACCCGCTCCCCCGGGGCCCGAGCGCTCTACGACCGCCGCCGCGCCGCCGGCGATCACCACCCCGCCGCGTTGCGACGGGTCTACGCTCGCCTCCTCGGAAGCTTGCATTACTGCCTGCGCACCGGCAGCACCTACGACGAGGACCGCGCCTTCACCGCATCACCCGAACCCGAAGCGGAACACGGGACGTAGGCCGGGAGCCGGGGCAACGCCCAGGATCACCCCGGGCCCACGAGCCCTCGCGCGGGTACGGCGCGCCCCGGCTCCCCTTTTCCACAGAGGTTCAATCGCCCTCGTAAGCCGACCACGGCGAGCCGTTCGGTGACCACGGCGGCAGCTCAGCAGGCGGCAACTCCCCTCTGGTGCGCGCATACCAGCTGTAGTGCCGCCACCGGCCATGCTTGTTGGCCACGTCGACCTCGACCTCTGCGATGACGGTCGGCTGGACCGGCAGATGCCGCAAGGGACGGTGGTCTGTCGTCGGCGTAGACCCCGCCACGCTCCACCGCCGGGGGTCGTGCTGCCACGGCAATTGAACAAAAGTCGTGAGCTTGGTTGTCTTGGTGCCGATTGGTCGGGCCCGGGCCGGCAGCGCGGTGGGAGAGATGGGGTCGTCCTAGATGCTCGAGCTGGTGGCCGTACGTCTGGAAGCCGCCGGACCCGAAGCCGCTCGCCGGTTGATCTTCTCGGCCCCGGGCGTGGGCTCGGATGACGGCAGGCGCGTCGGCAGGATACCGAGCCTTGCTGGACGTCCCCGGTATCCGTCTGGTGATGTCGAGATGGTTGGCAGGGCAATGACGTCGAGGCGCGCCCCGGGACGTTCGTCGGCGGGGATGCTCTGATCGGTCATTCTGGGTATCCCCTCAGGACGTAGGTGATGTTGTTGCCGGGCCCGCCGCCTGGCTTAATCCTGAGCAGGCCACGGTCGGTCATCTGATGGACCTTCTTGTACACACACGACGCGGACAGGTTGGTTTCGGCAGCCAGCTGAGGCAGCGAGACGCGACGGCCGAAATTCTTGTCGGCGCCCGCGGCGATCGCCATGAGGATGATTTTGTAGTCAGGTGACAATCCCCGGCGGGTGAGCGCCCACCACACGAGCAGTGGGGGATGGTCGACATCAGTCAGGTCGATCGGGTCGCTCATCAGCAGGGTGATGATGTTGGGATGGCTGCTTGCGTCCAATTTCACCAGGCCACGACGAGACAGGCCGCGGATCACGGTCGACACCTGCCGTCGTGAGACTTCGGTGTCGGCGGCCAAGGTCGCCGGCAGTACCTGGCAGGTGCCGGTCTCATCGACGGCCCTGGCCAGCAGGTAGAGAATGACCGTTTCGACCGGTCTGAGCTGCCGGTGGCTAAGGGCCCACCGCACGGGGTGCACGTCTGCTCTCCTGGGGCTGTAGATGGTAATGCTGTGCTCGCCACTACCGCGGCCGCCCATGGCGCTGAGGGCTGCGAGCGCGGCACGCCGTGGTTGGCACGAGCGGCCTGAGATCGTCGTCGTGGGGCAGATCGGCGCGCCGCCTGTGGCAATCTCGCGGGCCGCCGAAGCATCCGAGCATCTAGGCAAGTACCGGTGCGCCGATGGTCGCTGCGGGATCGGGCAAAATCGTCGGCTCATTATCGAGAGGGGCAGCAGTCCATGGCAGGACCACAATGTCGAAGTTCTGTCGGAGTTCGACGTCGGCATCTGCCGACAATGTCGACGCTCGCAGAGCGAAAACGCGGTTCACCGCAGCTAACCTCGTCACTAGTGACCAGGCACGGTCATCTCGCGGCGCACTGAGTCGGCCCTGACCTTCTCGCAGATGCTCAGCAGATCGGGATGGTTGCGCAGCCTTGTGTATCCCTGGGGAGGATGAAACCCACCCAGCTCTGTCCTCAACTGCTCCAACGGCATTCCCGGGTACTCCGCGACACGCTGGATCGGGATAGCGAATGCTTGGTCCAGGTCCCGCACGTACTCAAAGACCGAGGCGCCGTTGCCGGCGCGAGTCCGCTCGGCGATCTCGGCGATCTGCTCCGGGGCATCCACAACGGCGGGCCCGAGGTCGATGACCGCGCCGAGCCGGCCCACCGGCCCAGTGAGGTAGACGTACCAGCGCACGGACTGGCCCGTCAGGAACCGGCGCCGGAATTCGTAGGTCTTCTCGCCGGCCCAGATCAGGTCGTAGTAAACAGGATTCAGCGACATGAGCACCGGCTCGCGGGTGTCCCTGAGGGGGCCGTCGTCGCCGAAGAGACTGGGCTGCGCGGGCTGGGGGAAGGCGCTCATTGTCACCCGACCCATACTGCGGTCGATGGTGGCCGTGGCGCTGCTGCCCGCCTCCGCCGGTGTGTCAGGGACTCCGCCTGAGTGAACACGTCGGCACGATTCGGTCTTGAGTCGTCCGCCCCCGTGTGCAGCTGCGCGGGCCGTTCGAAGCAGGCGCATTTCGAGAGCGCGAGCCGCCGCGCCCTACCGCCGTCACGGCCACCACCGCACCTAGACAGAATGCAGAATGAGCGATGCTGGCCGTACGCCGAACCTCAAACAGCCCGACAGCGGCTCCCTCCAACGACGAGCCGGCGCCCTGCATGTTCAGGCAAGGAGTGCGCTACTCGGCTGATTGCTCGGGCGCCAACGTCCAGCCGAACAGCGCAGCTTGCTGGCGCGCGTCCTCGCGGGCACTCGTCAAGGCGTCGATCAACGCACTCATGTCCTCGTCGGAGATCAGCGACCGACACGAAACCGCCATGTCGTAGTCGTCACCAGTCACACGGAACCAAAGGTTGGCGTGCGGAGTATCGCCACTCGGGTCGTTGAACGGCACGGCCTGTACCTCGAACGTAGGCCCATGACCCATGTCGACCGAAACCTTGTGCACCGGGTGCGTCTCGGGCGGCTCCCCCTCGGCGGTCACGCTCCACCGCCAGGCAGGCAGAGCCGGTAGTCGACTGAGTCCCCATTACCCCGCGTCGCCAGCAGCCCGGACTCCACCAGTTCGATCATGAAAACCGACATGGTCATCGCCGTGAAACGGTCGTACGTCAACGTCCACGGCTCCGGGTCATCGTCGTTGCGCATCGCATCCGACATCGGCCCCTCGTAGAAGCGGTTCGGCCAGAAGTCCAGAATCCGCCCCTTCTCATCGGCAGCAAGGGACAGCCCTTCTGCCAGCGGTTCCAGGAACAGGCGTCGCCGGTCGACGTGCTTGGACCGGCGCTGGTCCCATTCGTCATGCCCGACGAACCGGGTGCCCTTCAGGTAACCCCACCGATCCTTGTCGGTAACGATGTCGTCCGAGTTCACACGATCTCCTAAGAGGTTGGGGACAGCCTCCACGAGCCAGAGCTTGCGAGCGGGCCGCCAACGAAGCTTAGACGGCAGAATGCGAGACGTACGGTGGGACGCGCACCGCCCCGGAGCCGTTCACTCGCTCGACCCCGAACCCGGGCCACTGCCGCGAATTGCGAAGCCGCAGAGCCTTGCGGGTCTGCCCAACAGGCGGGGCTCGGCGCTCGACGACAGACCACCTATCACCGTCATCGACCTGAAAGAAGCAGTCGGACCCAACTCCTGAACCATTCGCCGCAGCCTCTTGGCTATCTCCGCCGCGGTGGCAAGGATGCTTTCGCGCGGCGCCGCCACGTGACCGCCAGGCAGGTCCTCCGAGACATCGAGCCGGCCCGTCGCCGGCGACTCCGCTCAGGACACCGGCGGAATCCCTCTCCTGCTCCACATGCAACGGCACACCTCCGTAATGGACGGTCACCGCGATGGCGCCGCGCTGCGCCCTCTCGGCACCGCCCACTCCCCGTCATCCAGGCGCTTCCGCAAACATTGCCAGTACACGAGGCCCCACTTTCGCAGCAGCGGCACGGGCGGTTACTGTTCAGTACACATACTGCAGAATTAGGAAGGATGTGGCGGTGGCTAAGCGAGTCATTCATCAGCTGGTCGACGACTTGGACGGCGGAAGCGCCGACGAAACCATCAAGTTCGCCCTCGACGGCGTTCAGTACGAGATCGACCTATCGGCCGCGAATGCCGCGAAGCTGCGCGACGCCTTCTCGCCGTACACGGCCCACGGCCTAAAGGTGGGACGAAGCGGCGTCGCACGGTCCTCGCGAGCCACCCACAGCGCGGCGAGTGGGGGCAGCTCACGAGGTGGCCGTACGGGCGGAGTCGCGAACCGGGATCAGAACAAGGCGATCAGGGACTGGGCCAAGAGGGTCGGCAAGGACATTTCGGATCGAGGCCGGATCCCTCGGGAAATTGTCGCCGAGTATGACGCGACGGCCGGACGCTGATCAGCTATTCAACGCTGCGTTGACTTTCCGTCCTGGGCAGGCGGGGTGAAAAGCACCGGCACATCTGCAGGTGGGGCGCGGCGGCGCCCGACCTCGCCGCCGCCCGCCTCACCGTGCTGCACGAGGTGCCACGTGACTCGCGGTGGCGATTTCTAGGGCGGCGTGCCACCCTGCTGTTCGCGCCACCGCCCTGCAGAGTGGGCGCGCAAGAGACGATCGACCATTGCTGCGGCCTCGTCCTTCGAGTCGTACGTCCAGCGCAGCATTTGCCCGGTTTCACTGTCTCCGGTACGAGCTACCACCTTCCATCGCGTCTGACGGATCAACCAAACATCGCGCCGAGCCAGGCGTCCCCAGACGCCGTTCCACCACCGCCTCGCTACCTCCTCCGCCACCACCGGATCGTACATGCGTTCGATGGCCGGACGTCAGATGAGCGGTCGGGTGGCGTTGGCCTCGCCGATTGCCCGTCTGCCGGTACGGCCCGGCCGCCTCGACCGGCACCGAAGGGTGACTCAGCACTGAGCCGGGCAAGACCGCTGGCGCAATTCGATCAGCCGGCTGCGACGTGCGAGCACATGCCGCGGGGTCGGTAACCGCCGGGCGCGTCTTGGCCGGCAGCGGCCCACAGACGCGCGGCCTTCCGGCAGGCTGCCCAGAGTGTGCCAGGCCAAGCCGGGATGCGCGGCCGGCAGCGCCGCCAGGCCGGCGCCTGCGAGGCCGCGCCGTTAGTAGCGGGGCAGCGAGAGTGGCTACTCGACCCATCCGAGGCGGCAGCGTCGGCAGATCCGGTAATCGACCTCGAACACCAAGTCGTCCCCGGCCTCCAGAAGCGGCAGCCCGTCGGGCAAGGCGCCCTCGGGTGCGCTCAGGCGTCATCGCCGGGGTATTCCCAAATGCCGATGACGGTGCGGCGTGTGCCGGCGTCAAGCATGGCCTGACTGCGGTGCCGCCCGTTAATGTAGGGACCGCCCTCGCCCCGTAGCGGCTGGATCGGATCGGTGAAGAGACTCGCCGCCGCCTCCATCGTCCACTCGTCGAGGCGATGCTCGTCGCTGAGCGTCCGCAACGCGTCAAGCAGGCGGTTTAGCTGGTCGTCCTCGCCGTCGTCGTCCGTGGGCCTGGCCTCGAAGCGCGCCAGTGCGCGGATCGCGGCCTCGGAAGCAGCACCCCAGTCGCCGTCGTGATAGGAGCAGCATCCGCGGACGCGGCGCCTCGGTGCCACTTGGCGGCCGACACGCCGCCACCACGGCGCCCCGGATGGCATGCAGGGCGGATCGCCGTGCAGATCGGGTCGAGGAAGGCCGAGCACTGCGGCGACTGCGTACCGCATCCGGCCCTCCTGCGGCCGCGCTGGCTCGATGTAGCCGTCTCCGCGCGACACGTCGACCGGACCACCGACAAGCACGCACAGCTCTGCCTCGCTCAGCCGCGGCCCCCACCTCGGCGCACCCACCGTGTGGGGGCCAACGGCGGTGAATCCATAGTGCATCAGTCCAAGGTCCTGGCTATCGAGCAGCTGGTGCGCGATGAAGATCGGCGGATCCTGCTCATCCGGGCAGTGCCGCTGCCAGACCGCCGCGACGAACCGCTCCGCCCCGTTCATCAAAGCCGCGCCCTCGCGGTCAGTCTGCGTCGCCACCGCGACTGGGCGTACACCGTTCCCGGCGAATATCTGGAGCCGGAAGCTTGAGTTCCCCACCCGGAACATGTGGTCGTCGACCGTACGGTCGCGGACACCCGCTTGCTCGCGTAGCAGGGGCAGGTCACGTATCGGGCCCTCAGGCGCCGCCGCTTGATGCATGTCCATAACGGTAGGCCGTCCCCTCGATGATCGGTCTCCATGCCGGCGCAGTCCGTGGGAACGTTGCACGGACAGGCATATCAGCCTCGGCGAGAGCACCGCTGGTGCCACACCTTGCGATCGCAGATTGGTTGTAGTCCGTTTCTGAGCGCATCGCGCGGAAGGCTGTCTGCCGGTGCCTGCTCTGGTAAGCAACGCGCCGGGCAGGGGGTGCGCCGAGACAGGGTCCCGAGCGCGTACCTTGCTGGCTGTCCGGCCGGTCGCCGGCGAGTGCGGGAGGGGCGACGATGAGCGAAATCGAAACCGAAACCATCGCGGGAGTGCCCGTTCACTACCACGGCGCGTACGAGCTAAGCGTCGAGAACGACTACGAGCAGATCCATCAAGATCAGAAGCATGACAACGAGCACCTAGAAGGGCTCGACCGCGAGCCGGGCACCACTACCGCGCTGTACGCCGTGGCCAGTGCTCGCTACCTGGCGGAGAAGTCCGGGACGTTGAGCGACGTGCTGCGCGAGCCGTACGCGCTACGGACCACTCGCGACGTCGAAGCGGTGGTGGCAGCACTGGGTCAACACATCGATGCCCTCGCTGGCGTCGCCGAGGGGCTGGGCGTATGGCTCGACGCCGCGCACCAGCGCGGCGAACTCGGCAGCGAACCGGACCCCGCCCGCGCGGAGCTCGACAAGGCCGCAGCCCTTCTGCGAGACGCCAGGCTGCCTTTGCACAAGGTGGCGGTGCCGGATGACCGTAGTCCTGCGCTCGACATGGACACACTGGTTGTGGGGGTCATCGAGCAACTACGATCCCGTGGCATCGAGGTCACCGAAGTGCACGTCCTGGATTCAGAGACCCGCTGGGAGTTGGGAGGGGACCGGCACCTGTCCCTGAGCAGCGAGGCCAGCTGGCAACTACTCTTTCCGACTGCAAGCGGGGCGAGTTGGACGCCTGTCTCGTTCGGGCTGTACTGCTGGTACGCGCACCCTGAGCAGATCGCCGAACTGGTCGTCAAGACTCTGGCCGACATGGAGGGGTGACGGAGGAACACAGCCTGGGCATAGGCGGCCAGCACCGCTGCTTGGCGCTGGCGCCGCTTACCTTCACGGCCGCCATCCACCGAAGGATCGGGCCTGGGATTGCGAGCACGCGGTCCGGCCCATACCGGCACCAGGCCGGTTTTGCTAGCCCCGCACCCGGCACCGCCGCGGTCGCGCCGATCGCGTCGGCCCTGCGCCGCATGCATGAATGAAACCTACCGAGCCGTCGGCCACCGTGGTCACTTCAGGTGCCGGAGGCCAGGCGCTGCCACGATCGAGACCTACTGGGCACATCCCGCGGGGCCGCCACCGACCACTGCGGCGCTCCGAGGCCGCGGCTGTGGTTCTGCAGACTGCGATCGCCATGGCGGCTCAGGGTCAATTGGCGGCGATGCTACCCAGGAATCGTCTGACCCGCCGTCGGCTGGTGAGAGTCACGCACTGTGCGTGCTGCCCGTGCTCGCGAACGACGGCGGCGATGCGCGGCCTCATCTTCCTGCGATAGCCGATGACGTATCGAATGAACGAGAGGGTGACGCGGTCGTAGACGCCATCAGGGTACTGGCCGCCGCGGTAGCGCCAGCGCCGCTGGACAATGCCCCAGAGGCAAGTCCAGGCGGGCACGTCGAGGAAGATGACCGTGTCTGCCCGATTCACTCGGATATACAGGGTCGAGGCATGATTGCCGTCAACGATCCATCGGTCGGCGGCGGCCAGCTCGCGCTGAATGGCGGCGAATTCGTCCTTGGTTTTTTCCTCCCAGTTTTCGTCGTAGTAGATGGCGTCGAGGTTGATGACCGGGAGATCGAGCAGGGCAGCGAGACGGTGAGCCAGAGCAGTTTTTCCGGCACCATCACAGCCAACAATGGCAATGCGGTTCATAGCCGGCGACGGTAGCGGCGACGTCCGGGCCGCAGGCGGAGACAGTCCGTTCATGTGGCGCTCTGGTTTCTCGCGTGGGCGAGGACGCCACCGACAACCAGCAGTTCCCCGCCGGCTTGGGCTGATGAGCCCGCAATCAGCCGAGACCGATAGAGCGGCGCTGCTCGCACGGGGGAACGAGCAGCGCCGTCCCATCGACGATACTTCACCTCCCGAACCACCGCAGCCCTCTAATGAAGCGATCAGTCCTGCACGAAGGCCCTCCGACCCCCAGCACCCCCGGCTTCTGCGGCAGCCAGCGAGGCCTGTCGGCGAACCACCAGCATGGTCCGTCACGCCCATCCGCTCCTTGAGCTGCATCCTGCGCCGGTGGTCCGTTCCCGTGACGGTCGTCGACCGACTGCTACCATCGGAAACTCTTCGGCCTCACACTGTGTTCGCGGCGTGAGGTTGGGAGCGTTGGTTGTTTCACGCGGCCGGGGGGTTGCCACTTCGTTCGTTCGCGGACGTTGTTCCCCCGGCCGTTCCAGCCGCTGGCCACTCGCGGGCAGGAACAGACATGGAGATCCGGTACATCGGTGGCCGCCCACACACCGACATTGCTGGCGCAGCCGAGCTGACCCGCCGGTCCGAGGCGACCGTCCGACTCAAGACATCGCCGAAGCAGCGAGAGCAGGGTTCCGGCTGGCCCGCGCCCGTTAAGCAGGACAAGAAGTCATGGTTTCCCGTCGATGAGCTGGAAAACGTCCGAGACATCCTCCTGCCGCAGATCGTCGAGGCGGGGCAAGCACGCGTTCACTGCGTCGACCTCGTCGGCGATCCAGAAGAACTGATCTCCGCGACTGAGTTTCGGAAGATCCTCGGCATCAGCCAAGGGACCTGGGACTACTACGTCGGCCTCAGCAGGGCGGCGTGGGACCGCGGCGAGGATGGCTACCTTCCGCGGTTTGACGTCGAAGAGCCGGCCCCCGCACAGGGGATGACCCGATACTGGAAACGCCGCCGAGCGCAGGCGTGGATCAACAGTAGGACGGGGAAGGTTCAGCGCCCCGAGGGGTACGGAGCAAGCCAGTCCTCAGGGCCGGAAGCAGCGGCGTCCGCCCCTACTTCCGGCCACTAGCCCCGGACGCAGCCCTCGTCGTCTCTGCGGCTCGAATCGGCCTCCGGCCGATGGCCTCCCGCCGGGTCAGCGTCCCGCCGCTGAACCGCGGCGCCTCGCCGGCGAGGCAGGCTCCGGGATGAGTCAGGGCAGCGTCGATTCTTCCCGGCGGCCTGCCCCAAGGGACAACCATGTTCGGGGGTGAGTCGCAAACCCACACCCCGGGCTTGCGACTCACCCCCGAACATGGTGGATCGAAGATCAGGCCGCCGGGAAGAATCTTCAACTTCGCGCACGGATGCGCGAAACGCGCCCCAAGACGACCACCCGAATAACACGGACCTTGGACATCATGTATCATTAAATAGACGGGCCAAGAAAACCCGTCGCGCCGAATTTGCCCAAAAGAAAGATGACCCATGAAGCTCGTGCACGTCCAGTTTCCACGCCGCCAACCCGAGGCGCACCGCACCGACTGTACAAAACTCCACACTAAGCGTTATCGGCGATCAACGATCATTCAGAACACCTACGACGTGGCCACTCGCCGGGGCCTGATCCTTGCCCTTTACCCGGAGACGGAGCCCACTAACTGGGACCAACATATCGACTCCCTTGACTTCATCTGCTGGTGCATGTGCGTCGTGCGAAGCGAGCCCTACACGAAAGTGCAGTTGATGGCGCTCGGGCGTTACAGCCTCCACAGCAGCCTGGCTGACGTACTACGCCACCTCGCTCTCAGCCAAATGCGCAGCGGCGAATTGGCGGACCTAGCCGCAGATGCCAACGACACCATGCTCATCGAAGTCCTTGAGGCTATACAGGCGGCAACCGCAACGCTGCAGCAGGCGCAGAAGCAGCTCATTCCGGACCACCCGCGAACGCCCTCGCCACCCGCTGCCACGTCAACCGAGCGCAATGCCCCCGCTACCCAAAATCCCTCTCATGAGAACGGTTCCGACCGCTAGACACGAAACGTCTAATCATGTATCATTAAATACATGAGGGAGGGGCGGCAACCCCCGACCGAATGCCAACGATTCCCGACCGAAGGAAATCACCGTGAGCGGAACGCTCAGCACCATTCCCCTGACCGCCCGGCACGCCAGCCTGGCAGATCTGACCGCCATTCTCAACGCGCAGCACAGCCACAAGCTCGACATCGTCGCCGGCACCGGAATGCTGCGCGCCGAAGCCGGCCAACTGCGCATCACGGGCGCAGAGCCGATCCTCACCGACACGGGCGTCACCCCCTCCGACGGGCTCTACCTGCCCACCGAAATCGGCGACGCTGGAATCGGCGAAAAGCTCGGCATCCCCACCGCCTACCTGCGCAAGACCCGCACCCAGGCCCTGCACCTCTACGACGCCAACGTCAACGGCTGGCTTGATCTCCAGCACGGGAAGCGATACCTCGCCCGCTGCCTGTCCGACGGCAACGGCGGCGGAATCCTCCGCGCCTTCCTCAGCGACGGGTACAAGATCATTGACCACCTCGACGTGCTGATGTCGGTGCTGTCCGGCATCCGCGAGTCCGGGTTGCGGGTGGAGCTCGCGTGCGACCTGAGCGAGCGGCGCATGGTCGTTCGGGTCCACTCCGAGGCCATCAGGTCTCTCGCCCCCACCCTGCTGCGCAACTACCGCAGCCCTTTCACCGGGGCAACGGGCGCGGACAACCCGACCGTCTTCGCCGGGCTCGTCTTCACCAACAGCGAAACCGGCTCCGGCGCGATGACCGTAACCCCGCGCATCGTCGTCCAGGTGTGCGACAACGGCGTCACCATCACCAAGGACGCGCTGCGCTCCGTGCATCTGGGCGCGAAGATGGACGAGGGCACGATCCGGTGGAGCAACGACACCCACGAGGCAAACCTCAGTCTCATCGGCAAGCAGGCCCGCGACGCCGTGCGCCGCTTCCTCGACGTCCGCTACGTCCGCAGCAAGATCGAGGAGCTTGAAGAGAAGGCGGGTCGGCGGATTCCCGACCCCGACACCACCATTCGGGTCGTCGGGCAGCGGCTGCGGTTCACCGAGGATGAGCAGCGGCTGATCCTCAACCACTTCATCGACGGCGGGGACCGCACCGCCGGAGGGATGTTGCACGCGGTCACCAGCGCGGCGCAGACGCTCAGCGACCCCGATGCTGCGTTCGACATGGAGAGCGTCGGCGTACGCGCCATGGAGATCGCGGCCACGGTCTGACCGGCCCCGCCGGGTGCCGCTCCGCCGGCACCCGGCCCCCGGCCCCGGCCGCGCCAGCTCATCGCCGGCTCGTTTGTGATCTCGGGTCCGCAGCCGTGCGCGGGTCCTACGCGTGCCGCCTCGTAATGTCCTTCCACCCTTGATGGAGCAACCATGCCTATGTTCATCGGGCTGCCTCACGGTGTGTCGCTACCCCGCAACCTCCCCGAGCCCGACGCTCGGCACCTCGTATCCGTTCTCGCCCGCACCTTCCATTGGACCGGCCCCCTGTTCGGCCGCGCCGAGGTTGAGGCATACCTCCAGGCCCAAGCCGACGACCCAGCCAGCCTCCCCAGCCCGGCGCTGAGCGACGACGACTGGCAGCGCGTACAGGCGACTGCCGCGTGGAGGAGTCTTCCCGCCGCTGCCCACCGTGCGATCGCCACGGCGGACATCATCGGTTGCGCCCTTCGGCAAGCCGGCCGGTGTTGCGCTGACTGCGACACCCCCATTTCCGGTCCGCCGACCGCCAACTGGGGTCTATGCCCGATCTGCTTGAACCGCGCGGAGATCACCGATCTGCAGTGTCGGCCGTGTCCGGCAGGCGACGGCGCGAGCCCGCACCGCTGGGATGACAGCACATGCGCTGGCTGCACGATGCCGACCCCGCCCAGCCGCCCGCACCTCACCGCCCTGCCTACAGCGGCCTGACCGATCGAACGCCGTTCCTTGGCAACTCCACAGCGCTCGGCGCGCAGCCCGCCACCGCCGCTACCGACAACAATCCCGCAAGCCCCGGCGCGCTCTGGACGGCAACCCCAGACGCGACCGGACAACCAACACACCCACAGCCCGAAGGGAGCACGAACCGTGCTTACGGAAACCGCACCCGCACAGCAGCTCGCCCCACCGGTTGAGACCGAGGCCCCGAACGACCCCCAAGACGCCGCACCCCTGACCGAAGCCGACGGAGCAACCGCTACCGATGTGGGCGTCGAGGAAGCCGACGAGGCCCAGGAAGCCCCCGCGCTGCCCGGCCGGCACTGCATGGTCCGGGTCAAGAACATCCAGCCGAACCCCGGCAACGCCCGCGATGATGCGCAGGCCCTGCCCGGCATCGTGCAGAACCTGCACCAGGACGGCGTTCGCGGCCTCCTCTCACCCCTCATCGTCGTCCCGCTCGGACCGGACGAGGACGGCCCGTATCTGATCATCGACGGCGAGCAGCGCTACTGGTCCGCCGTCGAGGCGAACCAGGAATGGATCCCGGTCATCGTGCGCGAGGACCTGGCCGCGAACCGCGAGCAGATCATCAGCATGCTCCGGCAGGTCCACCGCACGGAACTCACCGCCACCCAGCAGGCGAGAGCCATCGAACAACTCGCCCTCGACGGCATGAACGACGAGGACATCGCCGAGCGGACCGGCTACCAACCGGAGCAAATCAAGGCCGGCCGGCAACTCGCCACCTTGGACAAGCGCACCGCCGCGCGCACGCACACCCTCGGGCTCGACCTCACCCAGGTCGCCGCACTCGCCGAATTCGCCGACGAACCCGATCGCGTCGAAGCCCTGCTCAAGGAGGCCGAAGAAGGTCCATTCGCGTTCGCCCGCGCAGTGGAGCACTATCGCGGCACCCGCGCCGCCATCGCCGCAGAGGCGGCCCGCCGCGCCGACCTCGTCACCGCCGGGGTGACGCTGCTGTCCGAACACCCTCGCTACAACGACCCCAAGATCAAGGATGTTACCGACCTGCGCGACGCGGAAGGCAACCGCGTCGACGCCGAGGCGCACAGCAACTGCCCCGGACACGCTGTGCGGCTGTTCCTCGCCTACGACGACCGACTGTCGGAGACGAGCTACTGCGCCGACTGGCGCAAGTACGGCCATGCCCTTCCCGCCCACGCTGTCACCTCCACTCGCAGCGGTCCCATGACCGAGGAGGAGAAGGCGGAACGGCGGCTGGTCATCGGGAACAACAAGGCCATGGAGATCGCCAACACGGTCCGCCGCGAATGGTTGGCCACGTTCCTGACCGCCAAGACCCCACCCAAGGGCACGGCGAAGCTGATCGCGGAGATGCTGGCCGACTCCGGTTACATCCTCTCGACCTGGGTCAACGGCGGCCGGAAAATGCTCGACGACCTTCTGTCGCCCGGCAAGGCCAAGCGGCCCGGCACCAAGCGCGTTCCCGCGCGGGGCGTCAGCGACGGCCGCTACTCCGTCATCTCCCTCGCGGCCATCGCCGCCGCCAACGAAAGCTGCATCACCCGATCCTCGTGGCGGGCACCCGACCCGGCAGTCGGCAAGTGGTTGCAGTGGTGCGTCGCTAACGGCTTCCAGGTCGGCGAGGTCGAACAGCTCATCATCGACGCCAGCGCCAGCCGCACGAAGCAGCGCGCCGGCCTCAGCGTCGTCGCCACCCCAGAGCCCGACGAACTGCTGATCGGAGACGACGCCGACACCATCGACAGCAGCACCAGCGCGGACGGGCCGGACGAGGGGCCGACCCGCGCCCTCCGGGACGACAGCGACGAGCCCTCGGGCTCCGAGGTGGAAAGCACGCTCGCCGCCTAAGCCTGCCGGTCGGGGGTCATAACAGGCCCCCGGCCGGCACGGCCACCAAGGCCGCGACAGCCCTGCCCCGCCCCTGGTTGCTCTCCGGCCAGCACCGCTAGACCTCACGCGCGGTGCCGGAGCCGGGGCGCATCGAGCGCCCCGGCTCCGACGAGGGGCGCTCACGCGCCGCCCCCTCGCCTCCCCCGGCTCGGCGCTCACCCGCCGTCCGACCGGCACTCAATGCCCACGTGGCCCGAGGCCACGCCCCGAACGGACCGCCATGCCCTCGCAAGTCCCACCCTCCCACCCAAGACCGGGCAGCTCTGCCGACCATCTGCACGTTGTCCAATACTCCGGAGGCATCGCAAGCTGGGCCGCCGCGCAACGCGTCGCCGCCCAACACGGCACCGACCGACTGGTCTTACTCTTCGCTGACGTCCTCACCGAAGACCCCGACCTGTATCGCTGGCTGAACGACAGCAGCGCACAACTCGGCGTGCCCATCACACGCGTCGCTGACGGCCGCACCCCCTGGCAGCTCTTCCAGGACGTGCGCTACCTCGGCAACAGCCGCATCGCCCCCTGCACGCTCGCACTGAAAATCCGACCCTGCCGGCAGTGGCTCGACACCCACGCAGACCCCGACTCCACCACCCTGCACATCGGACTCGACGCCTCACCCCGCGACCGGCGCCGCTCCCCCGCCATCGCCGCCGGCTGGAAACCCTGGTCGACCAACTTCCCCCTGCTCGACCCGCCGCACCTCGGCAAAGACGACCTGCTCGCCTGGGCCCGTCAACTCGGACTACGCCCACCGCGGCTGTACGACCTCGGCCTACCGCACAACAACTGCGGCGGAGCCTGCGTCCGGGCCGGTA
>NZ_JBEZGJ010000036.1:0-47802 GCF_040649965.1 Micromonospora sp. NPDC048843 | reverse complement strand
GACGGCGACCGCACGTGGCTCCATAAGCTGTACGTCGGAACAGGAGAAGGGATCCGGCGATGAGCGTCGACATCACCTGGGGACGCGGCGACGGCGCGGCATCGGTCAGCACCGTTGCCGAACTCGACGCCGCACTGGACACGATCAGTCACGCCCACGCTGAGCAGCTGCCCTGCTGCGTCACGCTCATTGCTTCTAGCGGCGGCGAGTTCCCTGTCATGCTCGACATCTGCGTCGGGCACGCTGAACGGTCGTTCGTCTATCACGTCGCCGTTGACGGCAGCAGCGCTTGGGGATACGAGCCAGACCTTGAACCGGGGCCCGCGTTCACCTTCGACTACGCCGGCACGCCCACCGACGCCTGGCCCGACCGTACCCGCGTCACCAACGCGACCGCCCGGCAAGCCGCACGACAGTTCCTCACTGACGACGGGCAACGACCCCAGGCGCTGGCCTGGGAAACTGTCGAATAGCTCGAGCGTGGACGGCTCATGAGGCAAGTGCCGCAGCCGGGGTAGGGCGCGGCTCGCAGGGGCCTCGCCGCGTGCGGTGACCGCGGAGCGGCCTCACCCGGAGCACCGCACGCGGCTCCCCATCTTTTACTCGGTTGTAGGTGAGACGGCGCAGTTCGTCTGCGAGCACCGCTCGGCGTGATCTGTCAGACGGGCCAGCGGATGGGGTTGGCCGGTCATGGCGGACAGCGCGTTGGCGACATCATGGAGGTCGGCCTTGATGTAGGTGGTGGTGGAGGAACCGGGGCTGTCGGTGTGGCCGGCGTAGGCGCGGGCGATGCCGTAGCCGAAGTGCCGTTCGACCCAGGTCAGCGTGGTGTGCCGCAGCCAGTGGGTCGAGATGCCATGCACGGCTACCCAGGGCAGGCGCTCACCTAAGCGCTTCCACAGGTGGTCGTAGCGGCGGCTGGTGATCGGTTGGCCGTTGCGTGCGCGCAGGAGCGGATCGGTCGGCAGGACCGCGCCGCGGGCGTCGGCGTGCTCTCGCAGGTGTCCGGCGAGATCGAGGGTGACGGGCTGCCAGCGGACAGTGGGTCCTTTCTCGATGAGGCGGACGAGCCCGTTGGTGGTATCGAGGTCGACCAGCCGTAGGGCCAGGGCGCCGCCGCGGCGGCACGCGGTCTCGGTGTGCAGGCGCAGGAGCAGCGCGTCGAGGATGACGTCGTTTCCGCTGGTGCGCGCCATCGCGTTGATCTCCTCCAACTCGTATGCGGTCAAGGCGCGGCGGGTGCCGGGTAAGCGTCGGGGTTTCGCGACGCGGTGCGCGGGGCTGGCGGCGGCGTCGATCAGCCCGTCGGCGATGGCACGTCGGTAGAACGCGCGGGCGGCGGCGATGAGGTGCTCACCAGCGTGCCGGCCGTTGCGGCTGTTGCGCCGCGACGCGGCGCTGGCGATCATCGCCTGTTTCAGAGCCTCGACATCACTGGCGGTGACGGAGTCCACGGGCCACTCGGGCCACGCGGCGGCCATCCGCTCCCAGTAGGTGCCGTAGGTGCGGCGTGCTCCAGGCCCGGCAGCGGCGACAACACGGGGCAGGTACTCGGCGACCGTCGGCACAACGGACGGCGTCGCGGGATGCGATTGCAGGTCGGTCAGCGTGACGCCCAGGTGAGCCAGAACCTGTCGTGCGGCAGCGACGGCGGCGGGGTCAGCGGTCATTGCCGACTCCCGCCAGGTGAGTGTGCAGGTCGGCGAGCAGGCGTACGACGGTGCTGACGGAATGCACAACGAGTAGGTCGTGCGTGACGATGGCGGCGAGCAGCACGGGTTGGCCGGGCTCTATGCGGCACATGTGCCGGGCATTCGCCGGCAAGGGTAGGTCACCTCGGCTGCCCACCCGGTGGAGGCCGTCGCTGGCCGAGCAGATGACGAGCATGCCGTGGCGCGTCTGAACGTCGAGGCGGTGGTGCGGGGGCCAACCCAGCGCTCGCAGGAGGTGCTGCGCGCTCACCCGGCCACAGCGTGCCGGAAGAGCCATCCACAGCAACAGGGGCGCGTCCGTGATCGCCGACGGACAGACTCGGGCAGGTAGAGCGGGCATCGGCATCGGGCTTGGACCCGGACGCGCGGGCAGGGCAGCAGGTACGAGTGGACCGACGAGATGTTCCTTCGGTCGGATAAGTTGTGTCATGACCGAACAATCACATTCAGGCAATACGTGACGAGGCACGATCCGTTCGGCCGCCTCCTACTGGCCCTTCACCGGCCGCTGCTGACATCAAGATCACGCGCAACAACAGAGGGCCGGGAAGGTATGAATGAGCGGACCAGGTTCCTGCCCAAGACTCGGTCACGTCCGCGTTGGTGGTGTAGGAGACGACCATCGGAATCCGGTCTGATGCTATGCGTCGATTCGGGTGGGTCGGCCTGGGCGGTGTTGTGTCGGTCGGGCTGGACTGGGCTGGGCTGGGCTGGGCTGGGCTGGACTGGGCTGGGCTGGGCTGGGCTGGGCTGGGGCGAGCTTTGACCAGTAGTTCCACGCCCATGTAGCGGCGTCCTTCGGTCCACTCAGGCGCTCCCAAGTGGAGAAATTTATCGCTGGATAATTTCGGGAACGCCAGCTTCGTCCAGCATCTCGAAGAAGTCGGCGACGCCTCCACCACGGGCGTGTGGCGTAGTAGCACCCCGGACGTGGACATCGTGGCTGATACCTGGCGCCACACCGGGGCCAGCCCGCGGGGTTGGGCGGCCAGCGGCGTAAGCGACGGTCTCCAGCATCGCCGCGCCGGGCACCACCACCCGGCCCGCGACGACGTGGTCGGCCAGCCACGGCTGTGCGGCCACCGACAGAGTCCCGTGGAGCAGCAGGTCACCGGTGCTCGCCACCGGGAGCTCGACCGCCAGTACCGGGTGCGCTCCCGGTGCCGCGACCGGTGCGGCCCGCCAGGATCGGGCCCGGCGGAACGGAAACGTGGGCAGGTCCGCGGGCTCCGCGTTCGGTACGGCGGGCGGCGGGACGTGGCCGGTGACCTGCAGCCGGGCCAGTGCCGTCGCGTACCTGGTCGGCTCCCCCGGTCCGCCGTCGTCCGCTGGGCGACCGAGCAGTGACACGGTCGCCATGGGAGTCTCGTCCGTGCACTGGTGCACCATCGCAATGAGCGCACCGGTGCCGCCCAGCTCGGCGAACGTGTCGACGCCGCGGTCCAGCGCGGTGCGGACGCCGTCGCGGAACCGGACGGCCTCCCGCGCGTGGCGCACCCAGTAGTCCAGCGACGTCAGCTCAGCCGCTGTGGCGACGGCGCCGGTGACGTCGGAGACGACGGTGCGGGTGGGCGGGGCGAACCGCAGCCCGTCGGCGACGGCGCGTAGTTCGTCCAGGGCAGGCTCGACCAGCGCCGAGTGGAAGGCGTGGCTGACCCGCAACCACGAGGTGCGGATCCCGGCGCCACTCCATGGAGGCCCTGGGTGGGAACGCGCCGCGCGAGATCCGGGTTCGCGGCAGATGCTCGGCTGAGCAGCCGGCCGGCCCAGCCGAGCGTCCGGGGACAGGAGGACCGCCGCCCCGGACGCTCGGCGCCCGGTCAGCGGCGGGCCTGGATCTTCAGATCGCCGCGGGTCTGCGCGCGGATGTGGTCACTGGCGAGCATCGCGTGGGGGAAGCCGAGGTCGATGGCGCTGACCTCGTTCAGACGGGCCAGGTGCGACGGGCTGAGGTCGACCTCCAGGGCTCCCAGGTTCTCCCGCAGTTGCTCGGTGGTCCGGGCCCCGATGACCGGCGCTGTCACCCCGGGGTTCTGCAGGGTCCAGGCGAGCCCGACCTGAGCCGGCGTGCGGCCCAGCTCATCGGCGACCTCCTTGACCACGTCCACGATGGCCAGGCTGCGCTCGGTCACTCCCCCGAGGGCCACGTTGAAGCTCTTCCGGACGCTTCCGCTGTCGGTGTTCGGCGGGGTGGCCAGGTCCTCACGGCTGTACTTGCCGGTGAGCACACCTCCCGCCAGCGGCGACCACAGGACGGTGCCCAGCCCCAACTCCTGCGCCATCGGGATGAGGTCACGCTCACCGGTCCGCTCCACCAGGTTGTACTCCAACTGCAGCGCCACCAGCGGCGACCAGCCCCGCAGATCGGCGATCGTCTGCATGCGCGAGATCTGCCAGGCAGGGGTGTTGGAGATGGCCACGTACAGGATCTTGCCCTGCCGGACCAGGTCGTCCAGTCCGCGAAGGATCTCCTCCACCGGCGTGGTGGGGTCCCACACATGGAGGTAAAGCAGGTCGATGTAGTCGGTGTTCAACTGTCGCAGGCTGGTTTCGACCGCCCCGAACAGGCTCTTGCGGCTCGCGCCCCCGGAGTTGGGGTCGTCCGGCCGACGCAGGGTCGTGTACTTCGTGGCCAGCACGAGGCTGTCGCGCTGGTCCTGGGCGAACTCACCGAGCATGCGCTCCGACGTGCCGTTGGTATAGGTGACCGCCGTGTCGATGAAGTTCCCGCCGCGCTCGACGTAGAGGTCGAACAACTTCCGCGCTTCGTCCCGCTCCGCCCCCCAGCCCCATTCGTTGCCAAAGGTGGCCGCGCCCAGCGCGAGCGGCGAGACCCGCAGGCCGGAGCGCCCCAGTTGCCGGTAGGTGTCAAGGGTGAGTGCCATGGTCTTCTCCTGTGGTTGTGGTTCCGGACGTTCAGGGAGATGTGCAGTGCGCCGGGTGTCAGGAACCGAGTCCGTGGCCACCGGCCACGACGATGTCCTGACCGGTGACGTAGCCGGCCGCCGCCGAGGCCAGGAAGGCGACGACCTCCGCAACCTCCTGGCTGGACCCGAACCGCTCGAACGGAATGTTCGCGCGCATGGCATCCCGGCCGCTCTGGGGGACTCCCAGCTTGTCGAGCAGCGGCGTGTCGGTCGCCCCGGGACTCACGGCGTTGACTCGGATCCTGCGCGGAGCCAGTTCGAGCGCGAGCGAGGGGAGCATCGCCAGGAGAGCTCCGCGGGTCGCTGCTCCCACCGTCGCGCCGGGGCTACCGCGATGGGCTGCGATGCCCACGGTGAGGACGATCGATCCGCCGTCGTTCATGAGCGGCAGAGCCTTCTGGAGGGTGAAGTACTGGCCCTTGAAGTTGACGTCGGCCTGTTCGTCGAACGATTCCTCCGTCACGCCGGCCACCGGTGCGGGGCGGAAGATCCCGGCGTTGAGGAACAGCAGGTCGAGATGCCCGAGACGGTCGGACACCGTTGTCATGAGAGCGTCGGTGTCGGCTAGGACGCGGGCGTCGGCACGGACGACGAGGACGTCGTCGGGTAGCTCCCGCCTCGCTCGCGCGAGGGATTCGGGGTTCTGTCCGGTGACCGCGACCTGGTAGCCACGGGCGTGCAGCAGTTCGGCAGTCGCCCTGCCGATTCCGGTCGTGCCTCCGGTGATGAGCGCTGCGGGCATGGCTTGCCTTTCGTCGAGAGGACGGTTGTCGCCAGTTAGCGGGGAGGTCCCCGCTTAGACCACCGTACACTAACCGGGGAAGTCCCCGATTCACTCCCGCCGCGAGCCGAACCAGCAACTGTGAGGGCCCATGACTCCTCGACCGACCGCCCTGCGCGCAGATGCCCAGCGCAACCGCGCACACCTGATCGCTACCGCCGCCGAAGCCTTCGCCTCCGGGCGGGCGATCTCGCTGGACGCGATCGCCAAACGCGCGGGTGTGGGCAATGCCACCCTCTACCGCCACTTCCCCACCCGGGAAGATCTGGTGGAAGAGGTCTACCGGGACCAGATCCGCCCGCTACGCGAGGATGCGCGAGCATTGCTGGCCACCGAGCAGCCCGCCCAGGCTCTGCACGCCTGGATGCGCCGCTTCGCCGAGTGGGCGGGCGAACGGCGCGGCATCTGCGAGGCCCTGGTCGCCATGAGCGCTTCCAACCGTTTCGGCACCGGACCGGTGTGCGACGAGGTCCAGCAGGTTCTGGGAATGGTGCTCGCGGCCGGCGCCGAAGCGGGGGAACTGCGCAGCGACATCGATCCGGTCGACGTCGGCGGCATCCTCGCCGGTGTGCTGTCCGTTGCGGGTGGGGCCGACCAGCGCGCCCAGCTCGACCGCATGCTAACCATCGTCGTCGACGGACTCAGGTCCTGCTGAGAAGGGGTGTTGGTGAGAACCCATTCGACGCCTACGCCAACCTCGCCGACGCTGCTCGGCGACCAGATTTGGATCGCCGTCACACCCGCCCGGCGAGTACGACGCCGACCTCGGCGACGTGGCCATCCGCCGATGGAACCACCCGTGGCCCTCTACTCCGACGAACTCGGCTGGCTGCGCGAGGCCCCGGCAGTCAACGCCGAGGGCCGGCTCTGCAGCGTCCATCAGCAGCCGGCACACCTCGCGGACGGCCTCTGACGATCAACCGCCCTCCCCTTCGACCACACCCTTGGGGAGACCACGTTCGGGCCGACCGACGTCCCGAGTGGAGCGAGCCCTGGCCTGGATCACCGACCACCGCCGCCTGGCCCGCGATTACGAGACCTACCCCAGCACCTCCGAGGCCATGATCCGGTGGGCCGCCCTCGGCGGCATGCTCCGCCGTCTAACAGCCCGAGGCGAACCCGCCACCCGCCAACAACGCCGCACCTTCAGCACACCCGACTGCCAGCAATGTGAAACGCTCTGTAACAAAGCACTATTAAGGCCTATGTCACCCAGGCGGGATCAACCACACGGCCTCGACGCTGCGCGACATCGGGAACTCTTCACCGATAGAGGCGGATCAGCCAATTGCCGACATGATGCGGCTGGCGTCAGCGTTCTCGCTGTCCGCCCCGATACTCTCGACGGTTCACGCGCACCCGTAGTCGTACGAACTTCGCGGCTCGCAGCGCATAGCGGCACGCGCTGACGAAGGCCAAGCTTGCCCGGATGGGCTGACGGCCGGCGCGGTCTATCCGTCATGGCAGCCGTCGCGGCTGCGCACTCGTCAAATCTTACGACAGTGTCAGCATCGCCGTGACTTGACTGATGCGGATCCCTTTTCGCGCCCTGCTCAGTCCTCGTCCTGCCATCTGCGCACATCCGTCTGGTCATGATAGGGCATACGGTCCGGAGTGGTGATGAATTCCATCGTCGTGCCCCAGGGCATGCGGCAGTAGCAGACCTTGTTTCCAGGACCTTCTTCGGTTGTATAGGGAATAGCGCGAGGCGCGGTGAGTGGCGTGCCTCCGGCCCTTTCGAAGCGCTCAACCGATGCGTCGATGTCGTCGGTGTAGAGACCGAAGTGCGTGATGCCGAAGTCGCTCGCCCGGATCGGCTGGGCTTGTTCGGGACCGTGCATTTCGAAGAGTTCGAAATCGGGTCCGTTTCCGATCTTGACCATCGCCTGCGCGCGCACGACCGTTCCCGGGAAAGCGCCAACGGCCCGCTCGAATTCGGGTCCCTGCCGAGGCGGATCATCCGGTCCGAAGGACTGATAGATCACCTGGGCGCCGAAAGCTTCGATGAAGAACGATTTTGCGGCTTCGATGTCGGGCACCGTGATGCCGATATGATTAACGCCGCGAATGACAGGTGCGGTCATGACGGTTTTTCCTTCCTTATCGAGCGCCATCAGTACAGGTGTTGTCCCAACTTGCCCCCGGTGTCGCTGCCCGCCCGGCCCCACGACGGCGCCGGTCGCAGAGTTTCACTTGGCCTTGAGGAACTCGATCAGAGCGGCCGCGACTTCATCCGGCCTCTCGTCCGCGACAAAGTGGCTGCACCGCGCAATCGAGCCGCCCGTCACAGTGCTGGCGAACTCTCTGAGCATCGGCACCATCTGTGCACCGAAGCGCTGATCCCCGCCCAGACCTAGCACCGGCATCTCGAGCGGTTGCTTCTTGTACTCGAGCGCGGCCGCATGGTCGACGGTGAGGGTCCGATACCATTCCATGCCGCCGCGGGTGCGGCCAGGAAGCGCCATCGCTTTCGCGTAGACGTCGATGTCCGCCGGATCGAAGGTGCTGTGATCGTAGAACCGCTCAGACATGAAGGTCGAAATATAGTCATATTCACGGCCATGGATCAGGCGCTCGGGTAGATCCCGGTTCATGTGGAAGCTGAAGTGCCAGAGTCTTGCGATCGCCGCCTCCCATCCGGTCCAGCCGGGGAGCGGAGCGTCGAGGACGGCCAGGTGGGTAACAGCCTCTCGATAGATGACGGCCTGCGACAGGGCGACCATTCCGCCGAAGTCATGTCCGCACACGGCGTAGCGCTCATGCCCAAGGGCAACCATGACTTGGTGCGCGTCGCGCGCCATCGTCGCCTTGTCATAGCCGTCGAGCGGGCAGTCGGAGAAGCCCGCGCCGCGCAGATCGATGGCCACCACGCTGAAATGCTCGGCCAGCAGCGGCATCACTTTGTGCCATCCCCACCACGTTTCCGGCCAGCCGTGAGACAGAAGGATCGGCGGGCCCGAACCTCCCGTGACGGCGTTGATCTTGATGTCATTCACCGGCACCAGTTGCTGGGTGAACCCCTTCAAAGTTGCGATCATGATCGCTTTCCAGTCGAGAAATGTTGACGTTCACACAGAGCTCGCCGCCAGCGCTCAGGGGCTGGTCGAAATCGGTGGCAATCATGATGTCGCACCAGGCGTCGATATCGCTGCGGAAAGCCAGCCAGCTTCGCTCAGCGACCGAGTGCGCGATCGGGCCGAGCCGCAGATAAAGCGGGGCTTCATCGGCGTCGACCGCCCGATAGTGCTTGCGCGAGCCCGCGGCGCATTCCGGCATAACGTTGTCCGCCATCGTGATCGAACGGCCAAGGAAATCGGTGCGGAACGGCCCGGGCTCGACGATCAGCACGCGTATGCCGAACAGTTTCAGCCCGTCGGCGAGCGCTTCGGGTATCCCCTTCCGCGGCGAATTTGGCGGCGCTGTAATAACGTCCTCCGCCGCCGAACGATGCCGGCGCCAGAAGACCGAAGACGTCCGCCTCGAACATCGGCCGATATTCCTCGGGCGTGCCTTACTCGATCGCGCCGAACAGGCCGTCGCCGGCCTTGTTCACGAGCACGTCAAACCCGCCGAAGGTCTCGACCGCCGTTGCGACCGCCACCTTGGCAGCCGCCGCACCGGTCACGTCCAGTGGCAAAGTGATCATCCGGCCACCGAGAGGCTCGGCGATTTCCTCGATCGTCTTGTCATCGTGGGCCGTCGCGATGACCTGATCTCCGCGCTGTGCTCCAGCGAGCGCGAGCCGCCGGCCGAAGCCGCTCGAGCAGCCTGTGATGAGCCAAGTCTTCAATACCTCCTCTCCGAGTTTTTTCAGACGATGCAAAGCGGTCGCCGCCACGAACCGTCATCGGCCATGATCGACAAGTCCTTACGCGTCTGAGACCAAGCTACCGCGACCAGGTAAGCTCCGGGCACGTAACTGGTCAGGTCCCGTGATGCCATCCTCGTGGCGCGGAGCGGGGGTCCTCGACGTTCCATGTGACCTATCGCATCAAGGCATGCCAAGGTCAAGGGCGGCGCTTTCTACGAGGCTTCGCAGCGTGCCACTGCTGAAGTCGGCGTCGGTGGCGACTATCAGCGAGGCTTGGGCGTCGCCGATGAGTCCGCCGTTGGGCTTGATGTTCACCCGGAGTACGTCGTCGATGTGGTCCGGCCGCACGAACCAGAACTCGACCCCACCCGACAGGTCGTCGTGACGTTTCTCAAGAAGCGCTCCCGCGCTCTGGGTCAAAGCCGAACATGCGCGTGGTCCACGGATCGACGGCACAGTTCACCCATCAGCGCGGCGACTGTACGACTGGGCCAGCACTGTCATCACCACGGTCGCAGGTTTCCCCGGACTACCGACAAGCCCAAGACAAAGCAGAACGCCCTCCCCTGTGAGCTATAAAAAACACAAAAGAGACTTGACATGAAGATCGCGGCCGTAGAGACCGGCACACCGCCGGTAAGCTGGTCACCGCGGTCTCCGTCTGATCGACCAGCGGCAGGCGAAACCGGTCGCATCTACTCCGGCGGGCCCTGGTCGACGGAGAGGCCGAGATGCGTCCCACCGGAGGCGTCGATCACCTGGCCGGTCACCCATCGCCCGGCTGGAGAGGCAAGGAAGGCGACAACGTCCGCGACATCCGCCGGCTCTCCGACACGACGTAGGGCCGAGAGCCCGGTGACGACCTCGCGCATCGCCGGTTGGGCGTCGAACCAGGCCACGTTGTTCTCGGTGGCGGTGGTCCCGGGCATCACCGCGTTCACCGTGATACCCCGACCGCCCAGTTCCTGTGCCAGCGTGACGCTGAACGTGTTGATCGCGCCCTTCGTCATGGCATACGCAAGAGTGCCGGGTATCGCGACTCGGGTGGCGACGGACGAGACATTGACGATCCGGCCACCGTCGCGGAGTAGGTTCAGGCCACGCTGGACCACAAAGAACGGCGCTTTCACGTTAATCGCGAACAACTCGTCGAAGTCATCCGGCCGTGCGGTGGCCAGCGTCGGCGTGGCCCCGCCGATCGCCGCGTTGTTCACCAGCACGTCGATGCCGCGACGCGCGCCGCGTTCGGCCAACCCGGCCTCCACGCCAGCCCAGAGCCGATCGGCGTCACCCGCCACGCCGAGCTGCGCGCCGACCGCGAACGCCGCGCCGCCCGCCTCGGTGATCTGCGCGACGGTCTCTTGCGCGGCTGACTCGCTCGTGCCGTAGTGCACTACCACCAGCGACCCAGCCGCGGCGAGCCGCTGGGCAATCGCCCGACCGATGCCCCGGCTCGCGCCGGTGACGAGGCTTGTGGTGCCGTCCAGTGTTTCCATGATCTCCCCTTCGTTTGCGTGTCGGTGCAGGAACCACGGTCCGACCCTCGTCGTGCGCCCGGCAAAGGACTGAGGAATTGCGGCGTACGGTTGTTGCACTTCCTCAAGCGGAGAAACGTCCGCGCGTACGCTCATTTGATGCGCTGGGACGCCGAGGAGAAGCGACACCGAATCCTGGCCGCGGCACGGCGCGCCTTCGCCGAGAAGGGCGAGGACGTCACGGTGGCTCGGATCGCCCGCAGCGCCGATGTGTCCGTCGCCACCGTCTACCGGCGTTTTCCCACCCGGGACCGCCTTATCACCGACGCTTACGCCGACCAATGGAACGATTGCGCGGCCATGCACGCCGAAGCCCTGCGCGACCCGGATCCGGCGCGTGCGCTGCGGGAACTGATTCGCACACTCTGCGCATACCAGTTGCAGGACAGAGGTTTCACCAGGGCCTACGTCGAGGCGGTGGTCACCGGACGCGGGCTCGACCACGAACGACAGGAGACCGAACGGGTCATCGCCCGGCTGCTGCAGCAGGCACAGGCGATGGGCACCGTCCGCGCCGACCTGACCGTCGCCGACTTCCGGCTGCTGATCGCCGCCCACCACGGCGTCGTCCTGGCCGCTGGGCCCGACGCTGCGACGGCTTCCCAGCGCTATCTCGCACTGATGCTGCGCACGCTCCAACCCTGAAGATCCGAGCCACGAGGTCGGTCAGCCCGGGGTGGTGGTGCGCGCCGGCCGCGGAGCTGCCGCAATGTGCGGCAATGCGGCGACGCCTCAGTCGGGGATGCAGGAACGCATTTCGCGTCCGCGTCAGTTCCCTTTCGCCACCGTGCGGTTGAGCCACAACGCCGAGACGAGGAAGAAGACGCCACCCGCGATGGCATAGCCCGCCACGTAGGCCAGCGTCGGGTTGTCGGCGCCGGCAAGCGAGATGAATGCCGCACCCACCAGCACCGAGAGGCCGCCGCTGATGATCACTGGCAGATGGCCGCCCACCTTGCGGCGGGTGACACTCACCATGAGCTGAACCAGGCCGGCCACGATCGCCCACGCGCCCCACACCCGCAGGACCGCCGGAATGCCGGACGCGGCGGCGACACCCACGCCGACGGCGGCGATGAGGCTGACCGCGATGTTCACGTACAGCAGGGCCGGTGAATCGGCCTTCCGCGACGAGCGGAGGTCGTAGATGGCGGCACCCACGTCGAACAACGGGTACAGCACGAGCAGGATGGCGGCGAGCGGGCCGATGTCCTTGGCGGTCGTGAACAGGATGAGCGCCCAGACGACGGCGAACACGAAGCGGACGAAATACAGCCGCCGCAGGGCGGAAGCGGTCCCCGAATGGCCAGGCGAAGCAGCAACGGAACTCACGATGGCCCTTTCAGGAACTTCTCGGACGATCAGGACTGCTTTCAGGCACACACTTGGCGGTGTCAGCGAGCCACGCCCCGAGTGGACGTGCGGGTGGGCGTGTCAGCACCTCCAGGTCGTCGCTCGGGGTAGGTCCTGCGGCCTGTCACGCCCGAAGGGAGGCGGACGGCAACCTGCCTTCGTCAACCAGATGACCGCCGACGGTACCGGTCGCGCCGGTGACAAGGAACGTCATCTACTCATCATGCGACCGTCCCGCTCCTCGCGGGAGAGACTCCGGGGGATAGGGATCGCTAGCCACTCCCCTCCCCTCCCCGACCGCCGCCGCCGGGGGAAACTGATCGTGGTTGCCGCAACCTCAGCTGATGTTCGGAATGCGCGCGGCAGTGCCGCTGCCGGCGAGTCCCGGGGTCTGCCGGCGGGTGCCGGCGGTGAGGCCGACGTCGGCTGAGGAACCCCGGGCGTAGGCGTCGTTTCTGCCTACGCCCGGGGAGCTTGTAATCCTTAAGCCTGCTCGATGTCCGAGAACAGCCCCTTGAACGTGACCTGCGTCCCCACGAGGGTGCCGAAGACATCAGCGGCAAAGGTCGTCGCGACCGCTGCGGAGGCGTCCTCGTAGCTGTCGAAGTAGAGGTCGAGCGTCCGGTACGCGGGGGTAGCGGTGCCATCCTCCTTCGGCCACACTTTCGCAGACTCGAGTCGCCGCAGCTTCGGGAACTTCGCTGCGGCAGCCTTCACGTCCGCGTAGGCCCGCTCGAAGTCGTCGGGGCTTGCAGGGTTATCGATGACGATAGTGATCTTGGTGGGCAAGGGACTCTCCTCGAAGTGGAAAGAAACCTGGATTGGGAATACCGAACGTTCTTTTTTGCCGGTAACGGCAGCTATTCAGGAGCCAGCTCAGTGGCTCGCCTCCGGAGTTCAGCGGCCGTAGGTCTCCAACAGCCGCAGCCACACCTCGCTGACGGTCGGGTAGGCCGGAACCGCGTGCCACAGCCGGTCCAGCGGGACCTCGCCGACGATGGCGATGGTCGCGGCGTGGATGAGTTCCGCGACGTCCGGGCCGGCGAGGGTGAGGCCGATGATCACCTTCCGGTCCTCGTCGACGACCATGCGGGCGTGTCCCTTGTAGCCATCGGCGTGCAGGGAAGCTCCGGCGACGGCCCCGAGGTCGTAGTCCACGACCCGGATCCGTAGCCCAGCTGCCTCGGCCGCAGCCGCGGTCAGCCCGACCGACGCGATCTCTGGGTCGGTGAAGATCACCTGCGGCACCGCTCGCTCATCGGCCGTCGCCGCGTGCCGGCCCCACCGGCCGTCCTCGACCTTCTCGCCCTTCGCCCGGGCCACGATCACGTCGCCCACCGCCCGCGCCTGGTATTTGCCCTGATGGGTCAGCAGCACCCGCCGGTTTACATCGCCCGCCGCATAGAGCCACTCGCCGCCGCCGACGACGCGCAGAGTGTCATCGACCGCCAGCCAGGCACCCGGCGCCAGCCCGACCCGGTCGAGGCCGATGTCCTGGGTGTTCGGTGTACGACCGATCGCCACCAACACCTCGTCGGCCTCGACCCGCTCGCCGGAGGCGGTCCTGATGTGGACGGTTCCGCTGTCGTCGCGGTTGACGGCGACGGCCTCCGCGCCGAGGCGTACCGACACACCGGCCTCGCGCAACGACTCAGTGACCAGTTCACCGGCGAACGGCTCCGCCGACGGCAGCACACCGTCACGGGCCAGCACCGTCACCGACGATCCCAGAGCGGCGAACGCGGTCGCCATCTCGGCCGCCACCACACCACCACCGATGATTGCGAGCCGACGGGGAACCGGCCGGGCCGAAGCCGCCTCGCGGCTGGACCAGGGCAGGGCTTCCCGCAGCCCCGGGATATCCGGCAACAGAGCGCTGCTTCCGGTCGCGACGACCACGGCGTGCCGGGCGGTCAGCGTCGTGGTGACACCGTCGACGCCGGTCACCTCGACGACCCGGGCGGAACTGATCCGCCCCTGACCGCGGTGCAGCGCGATGCCAGCCGACTCGAGCCAGGACACCTGCCCGTCGTCCTGCCAGTGCGACGCGAAGGAGTCCCGCCGGCCAAGCACCGCCGCGACGTCCAGGTCGCCCGTCACCGCCTCCCGCGCACCGGGCAGATGACGAGCCGCCCGCAACGCCGACGCGCTGCGCAGCAACGCCTTGGTCGGCATGCACGCCCAGTACGAGCACTCACCACCGACCAACTCCCGCTCAACGATCGCGGCGGTCAGCCCGCCCTGCACGACCCGATCGGCCACGTTCTCACCGACCGGACCGGCACCAATCACGATGACGTCGTACTCGGTTGTGGTCATGTCAGTTGCCCTTCGCGGCGCGGCCGAGGCGGATGGCGGCGATGAGGAAGAAGATGGCACCGGGAATGGCGTAGCCGGCAGCGTTGGTCAGCGACGGGTTGTCCGCGGAGGCACCGGCGATGAAGGACCCACCGGCCAGAATGGAGATGCCGCCACTGATGATCATCGGCCACTGTCCGCCCATCTTTCGACGAGTGACCCCCACGATCAACTGAACCAGACCAGCGACGACCGCCCAAGCGCCCCACACCCGCAGGACAGCGGGAATACCGGACGCCCCGGCGACACCCACGCCGACCGCCGTGACCAGGCTTACCGCGATGTTCACGTACAGCAGGGTCGGCGAGCCCGTGCCCCGCGACGCACGGAGGTCGTAGATGGCGGCACCCACGTCGAACAACGGGTAGAGCACGAACAGCGCCACCGCGAGCGGACCGATCTCCTTAGCGGTAGCGATCGTCACGCCAGCCCAGACGATGGCGAACGCGAAGCGGACGAAGTACAGCCGCCGGAGCGCGGAAGCCGTCTGGGAAATACCGGGCGAAGCAGCAATGGTGGTCACGGGTGACCCTTTCAACGGAGGGGGTTGAAGAGACCGATCGTTCTGTCTTGTCTAGCATGACAGGCGCAACCCGTATCGTCAAGACCGAACGTTCTGTCCACTCCGGTGGCCCTGCTCGGCTGCTGCACGCAACGCCCCCGCTGGCGGCCAGCCGACCGAGTTGATCGCCGCATCACACGCGCCCTCGCCGCCGGCGCTGGCGGCGAGGGCCGGCACGATCAACCTGCCCCGGCGTCGCTTCCCACCCGTCGCCATCGACTGGTGCTGTCGAGCCTGCGGCCGCTCGCGCCCCTTAGACCGAACGTTCTATCCGCTACGATGACGATATGACGCCCACCGCACCCGGTGCCCGCCCCTCCGAGGCGCGCCAACGGCTCCTCACCACGGCAACCAGGATCTTCTACTCGGAGGGCATCCATTCCGTCGGCGTAGATCGGATCATCGCCGAGGCGAAGGTGACCCGGGCCACCTTCTACCGGCATTTCCCCAGCAAGGACGATCTCATCCTCGCCTACCTGCGTGAAGTCCATGAGATGGATCGCGGCGCGGTCGACACGGTCATCACCACCAATTCACGGCCGGTCGCCCCACTCCTGGCCATTGCCGACTCCATCGCGGAGAGCATCCAGTCCCCGGGGTTCCGTGGATGCGCGTTTCTGAACGCTGCGGCGGAGTATCCCGACACGGAACATCCCGTGCGTCAGGAGATCATCGCCCACCGGCAATGGTTCCTGGACACGCTCACCACGCTGATGGCGCAGGTCCAGGAGGAGACGGCAGAGTCCGCCGCGCGTCACTTCGTCATGCTCCGCGACGGTGCCATGGCAGCCGGGTGCCTCTTCGACCCCGCGAAGGTGTCCGAGACCTTCCTCCACGGCGTCGAAGGACTTCTCCGAATCACTGCCGAGCGCCAGCCGACCGAATCCGCAGGCTAGTCCACGTGGCCGCGCGCGGTCAGGCTTCCGCGTCGGGATCGCCGGCCGTCGCCCGCCCGACCGGCGAGGACGCGACCTCCAGCGGCCGTCCCCGGCTTCGCAACGCGTCGAGGAGCGCGACCAGGGCCAGCACGGCGGCCACCACACTCAGCCCGACCATCGGCGCCCACCGCGCCAACAGCGGCGTGAACAGCAACAGGACGACCAAGCCAATCACCCGGGACCAGGAAAGCCGACCGAAGATCTCATAGTCCAGCCGTATGCGAGCGACGAGAAACAACACCGGACCGCCCACCACGAACAGAAGCCAACTCGGCTGCGACGGCCCATACGGATCATCGATCACCAACTCGTAGCCGACCGCCGTGACGAGCACGCTGAGCACGATCAGCAGATGCGTCCGTTCCGACGCCGTACCCAAGCGCCCAGGCATCACCGCCCGGGCCAACGCATCACTCAGCAGCAGACCCGCGCGGTAGAAGTAGATTCGCCAGAGCAGCGCGCTGGTGGCGAACGCGACCGCGAAGGCGCATGCGCGCTCGGCGGAATAGTCCGCGCCGCTGAAAACCGCGCCGATGACCAGAATCGACTCACCGAGGGCGATGAGAAACATCTGCTGGTAACGGTCGGCGAGGTGAGTCCCCGCGATCCGCCAGTGGGACACCTTCGAGACCCCGAGCCACGGCAGCGGCCAGCCCAGGCCCCAGGCGAGATAGTCGACGGCGAGGGCGGCAGCCCACAACGGCAGACGAAGACGGTCCGGACCCAACGCGCCGGCCAGCCACAGAGGCGCGCTCACCAAAGCCCACCCGGCAAGCCGGAACGGCACCAACCGCCGCGGGTGGCCACGCAGCGCGGCGGCGATCACCAGCGGCCGCACCACCATCACCACCAGGTACGCCACCGCGAACGGCAACGCACGCTCCTCCATGGCGCGCGGCAACGTCACCGCCATGATCAGGCCGGCGAACATGGTGCCGACCACGACGGCCTGGATGATCGGCTGCTCTGGTTCATACCGACTGGTGATCCAGGTGGTATGCGACCAAATCAACCACAGTGCCAAGAACAGCAACAGGGTACGACCAACCCCCCCGACCAACACCCAGCCCGTGTCATCACCCACGTCGGCGAACCGCTGCGACACCCGAGTAAGAGCAACAACGAACGCCAGATCAAAGAAGAGCTCCAGGAACGTCGCCCGACCCGAACTCGTGGCAGGACGCAGCAGCTCGGCACCCCGCCCCGCCGCCATAATCCGCCTCCGTCCGCCCCTTGCCGCACCAACGAGCCGCCCGCCAGAGGGTTGCGTCGGCCCCCATCACCGCAGGGACACCTGGTGGGCACCCGAAGCCACCTCATTGAAGCGACCGAAGACCCTCCACGTCCGAGATAACCACCTACTCGACCGCATTTGTCAGTACGCCGCCTCAGCCGACACCACCCCGCGTCGCGCGACGCCGGGCATACGGAGTACCACCGCGGGTACGCGCCGGGCGTGGCGAAGATCAGTGATTACGCACTTCTCGGCGACTGTCACAGCGCGGCGTTGGTCTCCTCGGACGGGTCCGTGGACTGGTGGTGCCCGCCCCGGTTCGACGCGCCGAGCGTCTTTGCGCAGTTGCTCGGCGCTACCGGCGGCTTCTGGTCGATCCGACCGCTCGGGCGGTACACGACCTCCCGTCACTACCTTGACGGCACGATGGTGCTCCGCACGGAGTTCCAAACCCAAAGCGGCGTGCTGAGGTTGACGGACGCCCTCAGCCTCGGTGCCGGGGAACGTGGTCACCGGATCGGCTACACGTCCCCGCACGTCCTGTTGCGGCAGGTCGAGGTGGTCGCTGGCGTGGTGGAGGTGGCGGTCGAAATCGCGGCCCGGCCGGAGTACGGATTGGTGAGCCCCATGGTTGCCGAAACGCCGATGGGGATAGAGATATCCGGGGGCGCCGACCGCTTGGTCCTGACCGCTGATCGTGATCTTGCCGTCGACGGTTCACTGGTGACCGGGCAATTCACTCTCGCCGCAGGCGATAGCGCCGTGTTCTCGCTGCATCACCGTCGGGCGGCTGACCCGCTGACCGTGCCGCTGGACGGGCGCGCGGCACTGCGGGACACCATCGCCGGCTGGCAGTCCTGGGACGGCATCCACCAGGACTACCAGGGCGCCTACCGGGAGGCGGTCCGGCGCAGCGCCCTGGTCCTTCAGTCGTTGACGTACCAGCCGACCGGGGCGGTGATCGCGGCAGCCACCACCTCGCTGCCGGAAGACGTCGGCGGCGAGGCGAACTGGGACTACCGGTTCGGCTGGCTGCGCGACGGCAGCTTCACCCTCAAGGCGCTGTGGGTCGCCGCCTGTCCCGACGAGGCACACCGCTTCTTCGACTGGATGGCCGCCTCCTTAGGATCGGTGGACGCGGAGGATCACGTGCCGATCATGTTGGGGGCGGGTGGCGAGCGGGACCTGACCGAACACACCCTGGAGCACCTCGATGGCTACCAGGGCAGCCGACCGGTACGGATCGGCAACGACGCCTGGCAGCAGAAGCAACTCGATGTCCTCGGCGAGATCCTGGAGTGCGCCTGGGTCCTGCGGGACGAACTCACGGACCTGTCGCCCGCCGCGACGGACCTGCTGCGGTCGCTGGCCGACCGGGCCGCCGCCACGTGGCGGGAGCCCGACGCCGGCATCTGGGAAGGACGCGAGGGGCACCGGCACTACCTGACGGCGAAGCTGATGTGCTGGGTAGCCCTGGACCGGGCCGTCAAGCTGGCAGGAACCCTGGGCGCGCAGGCGCAGGTCCCGCACTGGTCGCAGGCCATGAAGGAGATCCACGCGGCGATTCTCACCGACGGCTGGAGCACCTCGGCCGGGACGTTCACCGGCGCGTTCGGGTCCGACCACCTCGACGCCGGGGTGCTCATCATGTCGATCATCGGGTTCCTCCCCGGCGACGACAGTCGAGTCCTCGCCACCTTGGACACCATCAGGCGTGAGCTGGGGCGAGACGGCCTCATGCAGCGCTGGACAGGGGCGGGATCGGAGGGCGCCTTCATCGTCTGCTCGTACGTGCTGGTCCAGGCTCTGGCCCTGGCCGGTGAGATCGACGAGGCCAAGCAGATCTTCGAGAACGTCACCGACCGGGCAAACGATCTTGGCCTGCTGTCCGAGGAGATCGATCTCCGCGACGAAAGCCTGATCGGGAATTTCCCCCAGGCGCTGTCCCACATCGGTCTCATAAACGCCGCCTGGGCCATCGATCAGGTCGAGTCCGGCGCCAAATCCTGAGGGCGGACGTGCCGACACCACCGCACCGACGATGCCACTGGCCAGGCTTACCAGCGACTGATGCAGGACCGCAGTCACGCCACCACCCGAACGCCCGGGTTGACCCAGCTGATCGCGCTCGGTTGAAGCCGGAGCAAGCGGGTACGCCCGCAAATCGCCGACATGGTGGTGCAGACGCTTGGCTAAACACGGGGGTCAAATAATGCGGTCCATAAGCGGTGCGCTTGCCCCGTGAGCGATGCCTAATTGAGCGGGGCAGTTGTCGTCCTGTGGCACGGCCTGGGTTGCCGCCGGAACCTACACGGCCCGGCTTTCCAGATTCTGCTGACAGCATCCTAACCAGCCTTGAATACTGGATAGTGGCGCACCGCTCCCGCGTCGGCAATCGCGGGCCGTTACACGGCTGCCAGCAGGGACGTCGCCGGACATCCTCGTCGTCCAGCCTGCGCTACCCACCCTCAGTGGATAGTGGGGCCCTTTGAAAGGAACCGCCGGATGAATGCCGCTTCTGACAAGCCTGCCCAGGACGCAGGAATGCCCACCGTCGTACTCGTCCACGGCGCTTTCGCCGACTCATCGAGTTGGAACGGGGTGATCGCCAATCTCAAACGTCGAGGCTACCCGGTCATTGCCGTCGCAAACCCGCTCCGCGGCGTGCAAAAGGACGCTGCTTACGCTCGAGCTGTTGTGGACTCGGTGTCCGGCCCGGTCGTGATGGCGGCTCATTCGTACGGCGGATGTGTGATGACCGAGGCTGCGGATGGCGCCCCCAACGTCAAGGCTCTGGTGTACGTCGCCAGCGTGAGCCCGGACGTCGGCGAGAGCGTGGCCGACTTGATCACCAAGTTCCCGGGAAGTGCGCTCCTCACGTCCGTCAAGATGGTGCCGACCCCTCTCGACGACGGCGGCACGACCATGGCGCAGTACATCCACCAGAACCAGTTCCCGGCGGTGTTCGCCGCCGACGTCGACCCCGACGCCGCTGAGCTGATGGCGGTAACGCAGCGGCCACCCACTGAAGCCGCCCAGACCGAGAGCGTGACCAAGGCTGCCTGGAAGACCATCCCGTCCTGGACCCTGATCACCACCCAGGACAAGGGCATTCCGCCGGACCTGCAGCGCTTCCTGGCCAAGCGGGCCGGGTCGACGACGGTCGAGATCGACGCGTCCCACGCCGTGGCAGTCTCTCAACCCGGCCCGGTCGCCGACCTCATCGACACAGCCGCCCGCGCCACCGCCCAGTAGCACTATGGCGGTAGGCGACTCGTGTTCGTAGATCTGCGTGTGGCGGACGTTCACATGCTCGGCAGCCCGAGCGGGACAGGTGCCCGACGTCTCCTACCGAACCCCACACGGTCAGCCGGTCTTGGTGGCGAAGGGGCCACCGTCGCCGAACGCGAGCCGCGCGAAGTTCTCGGCGATGCGCCGATGTCCAGCAGGGTCGGGGTGGACCTCGTCGGGTAGCGGGAGTTCGGCGTAGTCCGCCTCGCCGTAGAGGTTACGTCCGTCGAGGTAGTGCAGGTTCGGGTCGTCGGCCGTGCGCTGTTCGACGATCCGGGCGAGTTCGCCACGGATGACGTTGAGAGTCAGCCGCCCGGCGCTGCGCTCGGCCGGATCGCCCGTGGCCTTGAACCGCAGGGTCCCGCCCTCGAAGTCCGGGGCGAGGGGGCCGGGCGTGTCCTCCTGGACCGGGCACAGGATGGCGGACACGACCAGCAGTGGTGTGGTCGGGTGCCCTTCGCGGACAGTGTCGAGGAAACCGTGGACCGCGGGAGCGAAGGCGCGCAGACGCATCACATCGCTGTTGACGATGTTGATGCCGATCTTGACACTGATCAGGTCCGCCGGGATGTCGCGCATCGCGCGGGCGGTGAACGGGTCGAGCAACGCGCTCCCGCCGAACCCCATGTTGACCAACTCCACACCGCCCTCAGCCGCGGCCAGGGCCGGCCAGATGGCGCTGGGATGAGCGGCGTTCGAGCCGTGACTGATGGAACTGCCGTGGTGCAGCCACGTCCTGCGCCCGCTGGGCGGGGCCTGCTCAACGGGCGCGTCGGTGCGCAGCGCGATCAGTTCGGTGATCTCCGTATGCGGGAGCCAGATCTCGATGTCCTTCTCACCCGCCGGCAGATCCGCGAAGCGGGCGGTGCCGGCCGGCCCCTCGGTCAGCACCGAGGTTTGGGTGAACATGTCGGTAACGGTCCGGACGTTGCCCCCGGGCACCGAGGCCTGCGCGGCCAGGCGGCCGTTGATCAGCAGGTCGTAGACGCCGTCCGCCGGTGGTGGGAAGCCCTGGTAGACCCGTTTGGTGGGCAGCGTGTCCAGTTCGATCGTGGTGGCCCGGGTACGGAACGCCAGCCGCACCCCGGAGGGCTGGGCCTCGGCCATGGCCAGTTGGTCGTCGGGGATCTGCCGGCGCGCCCGGGTGGTCAGCCGATGCGGCAGCAGACCGCGCGCGGTCGCCTCCACGTCGACAAAGCCGCGCAGGAGGTCCGCGGTGACCGGGGTGATCCATTGTTGTTCGGTGGTCATTGCCTCAAGCCTTTCGACCGAATCTCGGTGTTCACCGGCGCGCCGCGCAGCGAACCGCTTGCGGCGGTGCGGCCGTTGTCCGGGTCAGGTAGTGCTGCGGTTGCGTAACAGCGAGTCGAGCGAATCCACGATCCAGTCCCAGGATTCCTGCGCAGCGGGGGCGCTGTGTTCGAAACCACCGGCCAGCTCCAAACTGACGTAGCCGTGGAAGACGCTGCCCAGCATCCGGACCGCATGCGTCGCGGCCGGCTCGTCCAAGTCGTAGCCCCGCAGGATCGCCCGGGCCATCTGGGCGTGCCGGACGCCAGCGCTGGCGGCCGCTGTTTCCGGGCCGAGCCGGAGCCTGGCGGCCGCATACCGGCCCGGGTGCTCCCTGGCGTACTCGCGGTAGGCGTCAGCGAACGCGGCCAGGGCGTCCCTGCCGGCCCGACCAGCGACGGCGTCGGCGACGCGATCGGCGAGTTCCTCCAGCGCGAACAGCGCGATGCGGATCCTGAGGTCCTGCGAGTTCTTCAGGTGCGAGTACAAGCTCGGGACCTTGACGTCGAACCGCCGGGCGAGCGCCGAGATGGTGACCTCGTCGAAGCCGACCTCATCGGCCAGCTCCGCCCCCGCTCGGGTCAGACGCTCCGGCGTGAGCCCTGGTCTCTCCATCACCCTCCCCCTAACTGCCTACACCTATTATGCTCCTGCCTAATAGTTATAGGCAAACTCGCCCGCAGCTCGGGAGTAACGGACCGAACGAGAGATCTGGAAGGCGTGCGCCTGGCGCCGTGTCTCTTGCGAACCGAACGCCCTGCGCCACCTCATCAGGCAGCGGCGCATCCTGAGAAGTAGCAACCGGAGTAGACGATCAGGACTCGCGCACGCGCTCGGCAATTGCGTTGGCCAGTTCCGCCGTCGTGCCGGTGCCGTCCAGGTCGGGGGTGAGCGGGGCTTCCCGCGGACCGTACGCCAGGACGTCCTCGACGGCACCGAGCAGGTGCGCTGCCGCCTCGGGGTGACCGAGGTGCTCCAGCATCATCGAACCGCACCAGATCTGGCCGACCGGGTTGGCGATGCCCTTACCGGCGATGTCCGGCGCGGAGCCGTGCACCGGCTCGAACAGGCTCGGATGATCGCGCTCGGGGTTGATGTTCGCGCTCGGGGCGATGCCGAGCGTGCCGGTGCAGGCCGGGCCCAGGTCGGACAGGATGTCGCCGAACAGGTTGCTGGCGACGACCACGTCGAACCATTCGGGGTGCAGCACGAACTGTGCGGCCAGCGCGTCGATGTGGAACTTGTCGAGACGTACGTCGGGGAACTGCTCGCCCATCGCGGCCACCCGCTCGTCCCAGTAGGGCATGGAGATGGAGATGCCGTTGCTCTTGGTGGCCGAGGTGAGGTGCCGTTTCGGGCGGCGGAGCGCCTGTTCGAAGGCGAAGCGCAGCACGCGGTCGACGCCGACGCGCGTCATGATGGTCTCCTGGAGGACGGTTTCCCGCTCCGTGCCCTCGAAGATGCGACCGCCCACGCTCGAGTACTCGCCCTCGGTGTTCTCCCGGACGACGACGAAGTCGATGTCGCCGGGTTCGCGGCCGGCCAGCGGACTGCGGACGCCTGGCATGAGCCGGCAGGGGCGCAGGTTCACGTACTGGTCGAAGACCCGCCGGAACTGCAGGAGGCTACCCCACAGGGAGATGTGGTCGGGCACCACTGACGGCCAGCCGACCGCCCCGAAGTAGATGGCGTCGTAGCCACGCAGTGTCTCCTCCCAGTCGGGCGGGAGCATCGTGCCGTGCTGCTGCCAGTAGTCGGCGCTGGCGAAGTCGAAGCTGTCGAAGGTGAGGCTCAACCCGAACCGGTCGGCGGTCGCGCGCAACGCCTCGATCCCCGCGGGTACGACCTCCTTGCCGATGCCGTCCCCGGGGATGACGGCGATGCGCTGTGACGTCACGCCGTCTCCCTCAGCGCGGCGAGACCACCCTGCGCGTCCTCGGTGGCGAGGCGTTCGGCGGTGGCGGAGTCGCCGGCGCGCAGGGCCCGGACGAGGGCGCGGTGACTGGTGTACCGCTCCAGGCCGAACGTGTCGTCCGAGGCCACTTTCCGCAGCAGCAGCTCCCGGCGCTGGGGGCGGGAGAACACGCGGCTCTGCTCGAGCATCCGGACGAGGACGGGGTTGTGGGCGCACGCGTTCACGGTGTCGTTGAACTCCTGCATCGTGTCGAGCAGCTCGGCGAGGTGCCGGTCGACCGCCTGCCCGTGACGGTGTCGTTCCTTGAGCAGGATCAGCAGGTCGTCGGCCCGGTCGAGGATCGCGTCCAGGGCGTCGAGCTGACCGGCGGTGGCGTGCCGGGCGGCGAACCGGGCGACGAGGCCGCGCAGGCCGACCTCCACCTCGGCGAGGTCGTCGATGGCCGCGTCGCGGATCGCGGCCACCAGAACGGTACGCGGCCCGATCCGTTCGATGAGGCCGTCGAGTTCCAGGCGGCGCAGCGCCTCACGGACGGGCGTCGGGCTGATCGCGAGCCGCTCGGCCATGCCCCGCTCGGTCACCTTCTCCCCCGCGGCGAGGTCGCCGGTGGCGATGGCGGTGCGGACGTGACGGTACGCCTGGTCGGCGAGCGTCTCGGTAACGGTCATGTTCGGACTCTAACCCATGACACAGCAAAGCCTGTTGCGACTATTGACGAGTTTGCTACAGCAAATTAGCGTGACGCCGGACACATGGAGGTGACATGACCGAAACGCAGGTCCGCGACAGCGCGGTGTCCCACCGGAAGATCACGCTGCTCATCGCTCTGGTGCTGTTCGCGCAGGAGTCGACCTGGAACTTCTACGACAACCAGGTCCCCGCGCTGCTACGCGACCACGTCGCGAGCGCGGCGGTCGTCGGTCTCCTGATGGGAATGGACAACCTGCTGGGGATCTTCGTCCAACCCTGGATCGGCAACCGGTCGGACAACACCCGTACCCGGTGGGGACGCCGCGTGCCGTACCTCGCGGTGGGCATGCCGGTGGCCGCCCTGCTCTTCCTGCTCCTCCCCTGGACCACGTCGCTCGCCACGCTCGTCGTGGTGATGGTCCTCTACGCGCTGGTCGCCAACACGATCCGTCCGCTGGCCGAGTCGATGGTGCCGGACTTCATCGCGCCACAGCGGCGAAGCCGGGCGAACGCCGTCGTGAAGATCGCGACCTCGCTGACCATCATCGTGGCGTCGCTGATCAGCCTGTTCGTGGTGGACGAGCATCCGCGCGGCGCGTTCGTCATCCCGGCGGTGATCCTGTTGCTCGTCACGGGGGTGCTGATCCTCAAGGTGCGTGACAACCGATCAGCGGCATATCAAGCCGCCCTGGCCGAGGACGCCACCGCGAGCAACGGCGGAACGGACGTGCCGTTCCGGCGGATCGTCGCGGACCTGGTCACCGATCGCGACCGCCGACGACTTCTGCTCCTGCTGACCGTTCTGCTCTTCGGTGGCGCATGGTTCGCCTCGCGCTCGCTGATCACCCCGTACGGCATGGAGGTTCTGGGCCTCACGCGTGGAGAGGCGGGCGGGCTCAGCCTGCCCAGCGGCGTCGCCTACCTGCTCGCCGCCTTCCCGGCGGCGCTGTGCGCCGAGCGCTTTGGGCGACTGCGTACCATCGGCGCGGGCATGGCCCTGTTCGCCGTCGCGATGGCTGCCGAATCGATCGTGCGGACCCCGACCGGGACCGTCGTCGTGTTCTGCCTCGCCGCCGTCGGCGCCGCCGCGTTCACGATCAACGCGGCGGTGGCGTTGTGGAACATGGCGCCGTCCAGTCGGGTGCTCGGCACCTACACCGGCCTGTACGCGGTCACCTGGTACCTGGGCGGCTTCGGAGGACCGGCGATCATCGGCGCCGTGGTCGACCTCACCGGCTGGACCGGGATGCTGCTCGACATCGCGGCACTGGCCGCGCTTGCCGTCCTCGTCGTCGTGTACCTCGGCCGCCTGCAACGACGCCGCACGACCGCTCTCCTGTCATGACACGAAGGAATTCGATGCCGACCGTTCTCATCACCACGGACTACCTCGCCCCCGGCGACGAGGTGGACACATACCTCACCGGGCGGGGTTTCACGACCCGGCACGACCCGATGCGGGGACCTCGCCGGCCCGAGCAGCTGATCGCCGCCCTGGCCGGGGTCGACGGCGCGTTGATCGCCAACGAGCCGATGACGGAGGAGGTGCTGCGGCAGGCGTCGAGCCTGCGCGCCATCGTGCGCACCGGCGCCGGCTACGACACCGTCGACGTGGCCGCCGCTGCCCGGTTCGGCATCAGCGTGAGTAATCTGCCGGGGATCAACAGCAACGCGGTGGCCGAATACACCATCGCGTTGCTGCTCGCCCAGGCACGGCATCTGGTGCCGATGGCCGCCGACGTCGCGGCCGGTGGCTGGCCCCGCCGCGACGGCCACGAGGTACGCGGCAAGACCATCGGACTGATCGGGCGGGGTGCCGTGGCACGGCGGGTGGCACCGCTCGCCTCGGCCTTCGGCATGACGGTGTTGTGCACCGGCAGCCTGGCCGCGCCGACGATCCAGGTCACGCTCGACCAGCTGCTTCGCGACTCCGACTTCGTATCCGTGCACACCGCGCTGACGTCGCGCACCCGCCACCTCGTCGACGCCGCAGCGCTGGCACGCATGAAGCCCAGCGCACATCTGATCAACACCGCACGAGGGCCGATCATCGACGAGGCAGCCCTCGCCGAGGCCGTCCGCGCCGGCCGCCTCGCCGGCGCGGCTCTCGACGTGGTGGACGTCGAGCCGCTGCCCGCCGACAGCGTCCTGCGCGGCGTCGAGGGCATCACCGTCTATTCGCACATGGCCGGGCAGACCGCCGAGGCGCGGCTGGCCGCAGGGATGGAGGGTGCCAAGGAACTGGTCGCCGCCCTCGATGGCCGCCCCGCCCACTCGGTAACCGCAGTACGGGAGCTGGCATGACCAACAGGACAGCAGAAGCGGACGTGATAGTGGTCGGGGCGGGCCTCGCCGGGTTGGTCGCCACTGCGGAGCTGGTCGCCGCCGGTCGATCCGTCCTACTGCTCGATCAGGAGCCCGAGCAGAGCCTCGGCGGCCAGGCGTTCTGGTCGTTCGGCGGGCTGTTCCTGGTTGACTCGCCCGAGCAGCGCCGGATGGGCATCCGCGACTCCCTGGACCTCGCGTGGCAAGACTGGCAGGGCAGCGCGGGGTTCGACCGGCCCGAGGACGACTGGCCGCGGCGCTGGGCCGAGGCGTACGTCTCGTTCGCCGCGGGCGAGAAACGCTCGTGGCTGCGAAGCCTGGGCATCAAGCTGTTCCCGATCGTCGGCTGGGCCGAGCGCGGTGGCTACGACGCCACCGGGCACGGCAACTCGGTGCCGCGTTTCCACATCACCTGGGGTACCGGTCCCGGCGTGCTCGAGCCGTTCATCGCGATCGTGCGGCAGGCCGCCGAGCGCGGTCAGGTCCGGCTGGCGTTCCGCCACCGGGTCGACACGCTGACCACTCGCGCCGGCGTTGTCACCGGCGCGGCCGGGACGATTCTGGAGCCCAGCGACGCTCCCCGTGGAACCGCCAGTTCCCGCGTCCCGGCCGAGGACTTCGCCTACACGGCGCAGGCCGTCCTGGTCACCTCCGGCGGCATCGGAGGCAACCACGACCTCGTACGCCGCAACTGGCCGGAACGGCTCGGGACGCCGCCCGCTCACCTGATCACCGGTGTCCCGGCGCACGTGGACGGTCGAATGCTCGACATCACCACGGGCGCGGGCGGCGCCGTGATCAACCCGGACCGGATGTGGCACTACGTCGAGGGCATACAGAACTGGGATCCGATCTGGGCCTCCCACGGCATACGAATCCTGCCCGGCCCGTCCTCGATGTGGCTCGACGCGCGTGGCCGCCGGCTCCCGGTGCCGCTCTACCCCGGATTCGACACCCTGGGCACGCTCGCCCACCTGCGTTCGACCGGATACGACCACAGCTGGTTCGTGCTCACCCAGAAGATCATCGAGAAGGAGTTCGCGCTCTCCGGATCGGAGCAGAACCCGGACCTCACCGGCCGGAGCGTTCGTCAGGTCCTGGGCCGCCTCCGTGCCGGGGCGCCGGCACCCGTGGAGGCGTTCAAGCGCCGCGGCGCCGACTTCGTCGTGACCGACGACCTCGACGAACTCGTCAAGGGCATGAACGCCCTCACCGGCGAGCCGCTGCTGGACCCGCTCGACGTGCGCCGCACGATCGAGGCGCGCGACCGACAACTCACCAACGACTTCACCAAGGACATGCAGATTGCCGCGATCCGCAACTTCCGCCGATACCGCGGCGACCGGCTGATGCGCACCGCGCCGCCGCACCGGCTGCTCGATCCCGCCGCCGGACCGCTGATCGCCGTACGCCTGCATGTGCTCACCCGCAAGACCCTCGGCGGCCTGCACACCGACCTCGACGGCCGGGTGCTCGACGGCACCGGGCAGCCGGTGCACGGCCTCTACGCCGCGGGCGAGGTCAGCGGGTTCGGCGGCGGTGGAATGCACGGGTACCGCGCCCTGGAAGGCACCTTCCTCGGCGGTTGCCTGTTCTCCGGACGCCAGGCCGGCCGCGCGCTCGCCGCCACCCTCACCTGACCATGGAAGGAACCACCATGACCGCACGCCGCGACTCCGTTCGCGTCCTCGCGCCGACCGGCATGCTCGGCGCCGGATTTCCGCCCGAGACCGTCACTCGCGGCCTGGACCTCGGCGCCGACGTCATCGCCGTGGACGGCGGCTCCACCGACTCCGGCCCCTATTACCTCGGTTCCGGTATCGCCAAGACCGCCGCCGCAGCCGTGGCCAGAGACCTGCGGCTGCTGCTGCGTGCGGCAGCCACCGCCCGCATCCCGCTGATCATCGGCTCCTGCGGCACCAGCGGCACCGACTCCGGCGTCGACTGGGTCGCCGGCATCACCCGCCAGATCCTGGCCGAGGAGAACCTTGACCTGCGGGTAGCGACGATCTACAGCGAGCAGCAGGCCGGCGACCTCAAGGGGCACCTCGACCAGGGCCGGGTGCACCCGCTGCCGCCGGCCGGCGACCTCGACCTGGCAACATTGGAGAGCTGCGAGCACATCGTCGCGATGATGGGCCACGAGCCGATCGCCGAAGCGCTGGCCGCCGGCGCCGATGTGGTTCTGGCCGGACGCGCCACCGACACCGCCATCGCCGCCGCCTATCCGCTGATGGCCGGCATGCCGGCCGGCCCGACCTGGCACGCCGCCAAGATCGTCGAATGTGGCGGGCAGTGCACCACGAACCCGCGCGCCGGTGGCGTTCTCGCCACCATCGACGCCACCGGCTTCACCATCGAGCCGCTCGACCCCGCCGTCGCCTGCACCACCACCTCGGTCGCCGCGCACATGCTCTACGAGACGGTCGACCCCTTCTCGATGCGCGAACCGGCGGGCACCATCGTGGTCGCCGACGCCACCTACCGGGCCTTGGACGACCGACGGGTACGCGTGGAGGGCTCCCGCTTCGAACCCGCCGCGCAGCACACCATCAAACTCGAGGGCTCGCGCATCACCGGCTACGAGACTATGTCGTTCACCGCCATCCGCGACCCCCACATCCTCGGCCAGATCACCACCTGGGCCGCGCTGTTGCGCCGGATGATCGGTGAGTGGGTCACCAACGCGCTAGGACTGAACCCCGACGAGTACGCCTTCGACATCCGCCTCTACGGCTACAACGCCGTCCTGGATGCCATCGACCCGGCCACCGGACCGCCCCGCGAAGTCGGCGTGATGCTCCTGGTCAACGCCGCCGACCAGCAGACCGCCACCGCCATCGCGAAGATAGCCAACCCGCTCATGCTGCACCTACCCACCCCCGACATGGACTACCTCCCCAGCCTCGCCTTCGCGACCTCGCCCGCCGAGACCGAACGCGGAGCGGCGTACGAGTTCGTCCTCAACCATGTCGTCGACGTCGACTCCCCCACCAGCCTGTTTCGCATCAACGTTCCGGAGGACACCGATGACTGAGACCGTTGCGGACCTCGCACTCGAGGTCCGGTCGAAGAACGCCGGCCCCTTCTGGGTCACTATGGAGGTGTTCCTGCGCGACGCGGCCGGCTACGCCATCGTCGGCGATCCCGAATTCCTGAACGCGCCGGTGATCGCGCGTCTCTACGGCGTCGCGGCGGACACCGTCCAGATCTACCGGATCCCCGAGCTCAACGTTGTCAAGATCTCGTTCCCGCGCCCCGTGGCACAGGGCAGCCTGCACGACCGCGACATCCATGCCGGCCAACACCACGTCCCGCTGGCCTTGCTGCGGGTGACAGCCACCGAGGGTGCGGGAAACGCCGTCCTGGACCGACGGTGAGGCTGGCCGGGTTGGCCCGTACGTGATGGGCTGATGGTTGGCGGCAGTGGACGTGACCCTTGCTCTGACTGGCTTCGCGCCTCCGAGGCGACGTGTCCGTCTGCTGCCGCCGCCTCCTGCCGCAGCCGGACCTGACCGCGACCCCGGGCCACCCCGCAGCCAAGGCCGCCTAACCAACCCGGCGAACGTTTGTGGTCAGGGCACTAGATGACGGGAACGGGGGAAGGGTCGACCAGAGTGCGGTCACCGTCGAAACCATGATCCAGCGCGGCGGTGACGTCCTCGTGTGGGGTTCCTGGCCGGATGGCGCTGACCTCGTCCAAGTGTCGATAGTGCTGATCGCTGAGGTCGAGTTGCAGCGACTTCAGGTACTCCTCCAGTTGAGTCAGGGTGCGCGGGCCGACGATCGGGATCAGGGCCGTGGGGGCCAGTGCGGCCCGGCTACGCAGCCAGGCCAGGGAGACCTGGACCGCGCTGACGCCGAGTTCCTCGGCAATCGTCAGTACGGCGTCGACGATGGCGGTGCGCTGGGCACTGCCCTCGATCGCGTCGCCCCGGGCGGTCAGCCGGCCTTGTTCACCCTGCCGATACTTACCAGTGAGCAGTCCGCCGGCCAGCGGGGAGTAGAGGACCACGCCCAGACCGTGAGCCTGCGCCATCGGCAGTAGCTCCCGCTCGGCAGATCGTTCGGCCAGGCTGTATTCCGTCTGGATGCCGACCAGAGGGGCCAGGCCGCGCAGGTCGGCGCGGACGGCGGCGCCGGCAACCCGCCAGGCCGGGAAATTCGACAGGGCGCCGTGCAGGATTTTGCCGGAGCGGATCAGGTCGTCGAACCCGGCCAGGATCTCCTCGATCGGGGTGAGGCCGTCGGGAAAATGCGGCATGAAGACGTCGACGTAGTCGGTGTTCAGGCGGCGCAGACTCGCTTCGAGAGACCGGACCATGATCTTGCGACTGTTGCCGGTCGTGCCCGGGCGGGGCTGGGCCTGCCTGGTCCCGCTGTACTTGGTGATGATCACAAAGTCGTCCCGCTGAGGCCCGAGCAGCCCGCCGAGCACAGTTTCGGCCTGTCCATCCTGATACAGGTTGGAGGTGTCGAACGTGGTGCCGCCGGCGGTGACGAAGGCCTCGAAGATCTGGCGGGAGGCCTCGGGGCCGGCGCCGGTGTTCGAGGTGCTGAAGTTCGCCGTCCCGAGCGCGTACTGCGACACACGCAGTCCGCTCAGACGGCCGAAGGTCTGGTAGCGCACGGTGGCTCCTGAGGGTCAGTGCGGTGAGGTAGGCTTCCGACAGTAGCAAATAAAGCGAGGGTTCACTCTTTTATGCCTAAGGTCAGTCAAGCTCATCTCGACGCACGCCGCCAGCAGATCGTGGATGCCGCCCGGGCTCGGTTCGCCAGTCACGGCTTTGCCCACACGTCGATGGCCGACATCGTGACCGAGTCCGGGCTCTCCAACGGGGCGATCTACCGGTACTTCACGAGTAAGGATGAGATCGTCATCGCGGTCTGCGAGCAGGGAACCGAAGCGCTGCCGAGGGCGCTCACCGCCGAGGCCGTGGGTGGTTTCCTCGACCATGTCCGGGCCCGGGCCCGTGACACCCATCATGCCCGGCTGGTCGCCCAGATCTATGCCGAGGCCGCGGTATCACCACTGCTGGCAGCCGTTGTGCAGAGACAACTCGCCGCGATGCGGGCCGCGATTGCCGAGCTGGTGCCCGACTCCCGGCGCCCGCAGGCCGGGCAGATCGCCGAAGCGTTCGTGGCCCTCAGCATCAGCTACAGCCTGCAACTGGCGATTCGTGGCGACCTGGATCCCGCACCCTTCACCAACGCGTTGATGGCGATCATCAAGGGCTAGTACGAGCGTGACCCGACCGGCTTCCGCCGGTCCGTGGACGCTCGACCGGCGTCCGTGATGCCGGCCGGCCTCCCTCTCGGACGGCTTGAACCAAAAGAGAGTGACGCGTCGTTTTGGGTGTTAGGGTAGGTCACTGTCGGCCCCTGACGAACCCGCTCCTTGGAGGACCCATGCCGGTAGCTCACATCGCTGCGATCAACCTGGAGTGCCCGGACCCAGCCGACCTGACCCGCTTCTGGGCCGCGATGCTGGACGGTGAGGTCACGGTCCAGACCCCGGACTTCTGTGCGGTCAAGGCGGGTCCGCTCTACCTCGGCGCGGTTCGCGTCGACGACTACCGGCCACCGACCTGGCCCACCGGCGAACGATCGCAGCAGATCCACTTCGACCTGGCCGTCGACGGCCCCGATGACCTCGATGACGCCGAGGCGCGGGCGATCGAACTCGGAGCCGTCAGAGAAAGACAACAACCGGCGCCGGAACGCTTTCGTGTCCTGCGCGACCCGGCCGGCCACCCGTTCTGCCTGCGCGGCTGAGCCGCACGACCCGGCCGCCGCCAGCGACGAGTCACGGACGGTGAGCTGCTCGTACTAGGCGAAGTTGTCGGCTTCCTCCTCAGGTGTGAAGGCCTCCGGTCACAGCTGCATCGCGAGCACGAGATCGACCTGCTCGACGAGCCACTTGCGGTAGATGTCGAAGTACGGGAAACGCAGCATCAGCGGGTACTGGCCAAGCAGGTCTCGAGGCGTTTCCGAAGATCACAAACCCTCTCCGACCGAGTGATCACCTGCGTCTCGCAAAAGGGCGATGACGTCCCCGGCCGCCCGGCGGCCCTCCGGGGTCGGCATGATCGGCCAGTCATGAATCATTCCCTCACCGATGTGCAGGTGAAGATCGGTTCCGGTCGCGTTACCGGCCCGGTCCCTGAGCACGACGGCGTCGGGGAAGAGGACATCGCGTGTCCCGCCGTACACGTGGACGAGTCCGAGGTGGTCCAGCCGGCCGTTGAGAGGGCTGGTCTGAGGGTTTGACGGATCGGCCGGGGCTGCCCAGCGGCTCGCGAGAACCCGGATGTGCTCGAGATTCAGCAACGGGTCGCGAGGTGCGATGTCGGCGATCCTCGGATTGGTGAAGGTCAGGTCCAGGGCGGGTGAGATCAGGATGGTGACGTCCGGCCCCTCGCTTCGCGAGGTCAGAGCCTGGAGCACGGACAGGGCGATGGTCGCGCCCGCTGAATCACCGGTCAGTGCGGTCGGCCCCTGTTTTTGGACGTGCTGGAACAGGCGCAGCATGACTGGAAGGACGTCGGCGTGGGTAGCGGCGGGAAGGCGCGGGTACAGGGGCAGGACAACTTCGCGGCCGGATTCGACGGCGATCCGGGCGGCCAGCCTCCAGTGCTGCGTGGTGATGGGGGCGGCCCAGGCGCCGCCGTGCAGGTAGACGGCATAGTGCCGTACCGGATTGACGGGCGCCAGCCGATAGACCGTCCAGCCTTCGAACTCTTCCCGTCGGACCGTGACACCCGGCAGACGCGGTGGAGCCGGGTTGGCCACTTCGGCGAGGAACCGGCTGGGCTTGAACTGGCGCTTCTTCACTCCGGTCACGCGCAGCAGACCGACAACGGCGTGGCTGGCCAGGCTGGGGCTCACGGGTTCACCACCTGGTAGGAGCCGGAGCGCACGTCGTCCAGCAGAGCGGGACCGCTGGTGCTCCACCCGAACGTGTCGTGCGCCTTCTGGGAGGTGATGCGCGCCGAAGATTGAAGCAGCGCGGCCATCGGCCCCATGGCGCTCTCGGCCTGTTCGGCGGTGATCGAGGTCGCGGTGGTTCCGGTCAGGTCCGCGATCGCCTCGGCAAGTTCGCGGAAGGTGAACTGACGCGGCCCGGCCGCGTTGTAGGTGCCCGCCGTCGGGCGCTCCAGAGCCGTCAGGTACAGGCGGGCGAGATCGTCCACGTGCACCGGGGTCCACGCGTTGTCACCGGCGCCGATGTAGATGGCTGCGCCCGAGCCGGTCGCGGCCCCGATCAAACTGGTCAGCAGCATGGTGCCGCCTCGACCGTAGACCAGACTGACACGGATGATCATGGCGTTCAGACCCGCCGCCTCGCGCACCAGGCGTTCGCCGACGAGCTTGGCCGGCACCAGGCCCGGCTCCGGCAGTTCTGCGTCTTCGTCCTGAGATTGGGCGGGATCGAGCCCGTAGACCAGGTTCGTGCTGGTGTAAATGAACGGCTTGCCCGTCCCAGCCTTACCCGCCCCACGGATCAGCGCCTCCACGGCAGCGGCCTCTGCCCTGACTGCGTCCTCGCCACCGGCATAGTCGACTGCTGCGGCGTGCACCACTGCGTCGGCTTGCGCCGCAGCCGTTTCCAGGAGCGCGGTGTCGGTCAGGCTGCCGAGCAGAGGACGCGCGCCCGCCTGCGTCGCTGTTGCTGCTGCCTGCGGGGACCGGGTCAGCGCTACTACTTCGTGACCTGCGGCAACGGAGTGTTCGACAAGCACCGAGCCCAGGTAGCCGGTGCCGCCGGTGATGAGTATCTGCATGTTCTCTCCGGGGGCCGAGCGGACGATGGAAACGGATGAGTTATCCGCTTCCATGACCGTAGCACGAAACGGATGAGTTATCCGATCTACCGTCCCGAGCCGACGTGCGGAAGCCCCTGACGCTAGTAGTGATTTGTCTGTTTCTGTGGCGTTTGTTGCCGCGTCACGTGTTCAAGGTTGGTGGCAGGTGAGGCAGGCGTCGGTTCAGGTCGCGAGGACATTGCAACTCGCGGATGACCGTCTAGAGAAGTCAGGCCGGCGCAGCCGCTTTTGGGTCCGGCGCAGTTCGGGGACGACGTAGCCAATGGACCACTCGTCCAAGGCGCCACGGAACTGGCCGTTGTCGGCCGTAGCAGGCGTCCGCGGCCAGCGACAGCGGACGAAGTCAGTGCTCAGCCAGCTCGTCGAGCATCTCCACCACCATCGACCACTCGGCCGGTGATGCTCATCGGCAGGTGTCCCGCACCAGGCCCGGCGAGCGAGCACATCGGGGCGGTCAGCCTGGCCAACAGCCTGGTCGCCCTATGACTTCGGCACGAACTTCCGCCAGTCCAGCGGGCACGACGCGGTGTCGGTGACCGCGCGGACACCCACCCCGATCTGACAGTTCGCCACCGTGCCCGACCTCCCCGTATACCTCCTGGCCACAGCCGCCCTTCGGGGAATCGGTGTCATCGACCACCCGCACCACCGGCCCGAGATCCGCCGCGCGACGGGTCAACCGCATCCGCACCGCCTTGGTGTCCCACGTCGAGGTCTTTACGAAATGCTGCGACCCCTGATGATCCCCCCGAGCCGATCCGCCATCGGCTGCATCGACTTACGCCGCCCGTCCAACGACAGCCCCAGTTATCCATTTATGCTGAAGTAGTGACCGCTTCCCCGCTCCGTAAGGACGCAGTACGCAACCGCCAGCGAATCGTCGAGATTGGCCGGGAGCTGGTCGCGGACGGCACCCCGATCCAGCTGAACGAGGTGGCCAGCGCGGCCGGCGTTGGCGTCGCCACGGTGTACCGGCACTTCCCAACGCCACAGGCGTTGATTGAGGCGGTGTCGGTGGACGGACTGGAGACGCTGATCCATGCCGCCAAACGGGCTGCGGAACAGGACGACGCATGGACGGCATTTTGTGATTTCCTGGTCAGGTTCGTGGAAGCGCAACTCACTGACGCCGCCCTATCCCCGGTGCTGTCGGCGCCCACAGCCGCCCTACCGGGCACAGCGCATCTGCTCGATCAGTTGGCCTCACTGTTCAATGAACTATTCGTACGGGTCAGGACCGCGGGGCGGCTGGCGCCCGGCATAACGCTCGCCGACATGACGCCATTGATGTGCGGAATCGCCTTCTCGGCCAGGATGCACTCAGCCACCGATCCTCAGGAGCAAGCTGCAGCCGGCCGCCGCTACCTCGATGTCTTACTGAACGGGATGCGGGCCCGCTGAGCATTCGACACGACAGCTGCCTCCGTCGGCACTACCCGGCGATGCGCGACCAGGATCCAGACAGCGTCGCTGGCTACCTGCGGCTCGACGCCATGATCATCGTGTGCGACCACGACGCCTGGACCATCGAAACTGACACTGCCGTCTTCCCGCTCACCGCCCCGACGACCGTCCTGGCCCGCGCAGTAAAATCCCCGCCCAACGGGACGGGGATCGTTCGAAACGCGCGAAAAAAAATCACGCTTTGTGGGGAACGATATGTCCGAGGCCATTTCACCACGACGACGGGATGCCAGCGACGGCTCCGCGACGGACAAGTCCTCGCCTCGGTGGGTAAACGCGAGTGCGCATTCCGCCTTCCCCCATCGGGACGCCACCTGATCCGCTCACGCCGCGGATAAGTCGTGAACGGACAGGTACACACCATGTTTCCGAAACGCGGCCGGCGCCCATGCCAGCGCGTCGGCCCGGTGGATCGCCAGTTCGGCTGGGAACCACGCCCGGCGCAGGACACGCCCGTCGACCCATGTAGGCAGGGCAAGATCCGCCTGGGCGAGCAGGTGCTCCGCGAGCGCCGCAAGCAGCACGTCCCAACGCGCGTCCCCAACTGCCCAGGCTCATCCCTCAATAGACCGGCCCTGGTCTCGGCCGCCTCCCAGCGGTACTCCTCCAAGAACTCCCACACCAGCTTCCAGCGGATTTGGTCGTGTCCGCGGATGCGAGATGCGAGGCCAACCGGACAGACTCATTGGTTCGTATTTTGTACCCGCCGGGCAAGCCTCACCTTCGACCCAACGGGCATCTGTGGTTGCAGGCTATCGCGGGTGCCCCCCCGGCGATCACCAAGGGACTGTGGATCTAACGGCACCTCTCTTGTCAACCCGCCGGCAGCAGAGAGGTCTCCGTTAGCGAAGGCAGCCCACACATAGCCGATGACAGCGTGCGAGCGGTGCCATCTGTTGCCGCCGAGGGCACCCGAGCCCACCGTCGTGTCCGGGGCCGCGTGAGCGGTTGCTGCCGCCGTCACCGGTGGGAAGCGGCGCTCTCAGCGCCCCGGCAGCGTCTTGAGCGCCTGGGACCGTTGCGCCACCAGATCGGCGTAGGTGCCGTCGCGCTCGGCCCAGCGGTGCTGCAGCACGGCCTGCACGAGGATCTCGTCCGGCGTCGGGTCCTGCCCGAGCAGCCCCAGCACCTCGTCGAGGTAGTCCTCGAGGTCCAGCGCGCGCGGGTTCAGCCGCTTGTGCTCCGGCGTGGTCGCCACCGCCGGCGGCACCAGCTCGGTGACCTCCACGCCGGTACCGGCGAGTTGCGCGCGCAGCGCCTCCGTGTACGCGTGCACGCCCGCCTTCGTGGCGGCGTACGTGGGCAGGAGCGGAAACGGCAGGAAACCGATGCCCGAGCTGACTGTGAGGAAGGTGCCCGCGCCGCGCCCGAGCAGGTGCGGCGTGAACGCGTCGAGCACCCGGATGGTGCCCAGCAGGTTGGTCTCGACGGTCGTCTCGGCGGTGGCGAAGTGCTCGGGGTCGCGCAGGTCCTCCGGAAGCTGGACCCCGGACATGGTGACCACGACGTCCAGGCCAGGGTGGCTTTCCAGCACGCTGTCGCGGGCGCGGCGCACCGAGTCGGCATTGGTGACGTCGATCTCGACGGTGGTCAGCCCATCGAGGGAAGCGGCCCGGCGCCCGCCGACGATGACGGTGCCGCCTGCGGCGGCGAAACGGCGGGCCAGGCCCAGGCCGATGCCGGAGGTGCCCCCGGCGATGAAGACCGTGCGGTTCGTGATGTCCATGAACCCAAGGTCGCAGCATCGCCGGGGCCTAGGAAGTGCTTTGCGAATCCGGGGAGTGACAGGACCCCCTGTCCGCGCCCGCGCCGGTATTAGCCTCGGCCTCATGCGCGACGACGACGGCACCAACCGGCTGGGTGACTACCTGCGGGCGCGGCGTGAGCTGGTCACGCCCGAGCAGGCCGGCATCCAGCCTGGCGCCCGCCGCAAGGTCCGGGGCCTGCGCCGCGAAGAGGTGGCGCTGCTCGCCGGGATCAGTGCTGACTACTACCTGCGGCTGGAACGCGGCCGCGACAAGAACCCGTCGCCGCAGGTGCTCGAGGCACTCGCCCGGGTCCTGCACCTGGACGACGTTGAGCGCCAGTACCTGCTCGACCTCACCGCGCCCCGGCCCCGGGCCCGCGCGCGCCGCCGGCCGGAGCGCGTGCCCGCGCGGCTGCACCACCTGCTGGCCGCGGTCGGGGTGCCGGCCTTCGTCGAGGGCCGCTCGTTCGACGTGCTGGCGGCCAACGCCCTGGCCACGGCGCTGTCACCCCGATTGCGCCCGGGCGAGAACCGGCTGCGCTCGATGCTGCTCGACCCGGAGGAACGCGAGTTCCACGCCGACTGGGAACGCTCCGCGGCGAGCTTCGTCGCGGCGTTCCGCCAGACCAACGGCGACGCGCCCGACGACGCCCGGGTCGTCGAGCTGGTCGGCGAGCTGTCGCTGTCCAGCGCACGGTTCCGCTCTTTGTGGGCGCGCCACGACGTGCGCCAACTGCAGGGTGGTACGACCACAGTCCGGCACCCGGTGGTCGGCGAGCTCACGCTGCACCGCGAAAAACTGCCGGTCGACGGTCTGTTATTGGTGCTCTACTACCCGGACGAGACCGGCGACAACGCCGAGAAGCTGCGCCTGCTAGCCTCGCTCGCCGCGTCCTGAAGGTGACCCCGCCGCGGCGTCTGCGCGCCAAGTCCGATGCTCGCCGAGCATTAATGCTTTGCCGTGATCAGACATCCGCTAGGCGTGCAACCGGTGGCCGCCGTTCTCGCGGCCATCGCGCAGAGCGCCGCGCTGCTCCTGCTCCTCGTCCGGCTGCGTCAGGCGACCGCACTGCAGTTCCTGGCCGTCGCGGTGTTCGCGGTGGCCGTCCCGCCCGGCGCGTGGTCGACATGGCCGCTCACCGTGCCAGGACTCCTCACGCTGATCGCACACGTCGGCCTGGCGGCGGCCCGCTACAGCCAGCGGGCCGCGTTGGTGACCTGGTGGTCGAGCGTCCTGCTGATCCCCGCCCTGGTGCTGCTCGATCCACGGGGCCGCTCCGTCGAGGACGGGCTACTGATCATGATCCTCTACCCGGCGGTGTCGGCGGTCGTGCTCGGTGCCGTGCTGATGACCCGCCACTGGCGGGACATTCGCCGGGAGCTCGCCGACGCGCGCCGCGATGTCGAGGTTCAGCAGAGCCAGCGGGCGGTCGCCGAGGAACGCACCCGGATCGCCAGAGAGCTGCACGACGTCGTCGCGCACGGCATGTCGGTGATCCACATGCAGGCGACCTCGGCGTCGTACCGGATCAAGAACCTGGACCCGGAGGCTGAGGCGGAGTTCGTGCGGATCGCCGCCGACGCCCGGTCGGCGATGCGCGAGATGCGGCAGCTGCTGTCCGTGCTGCGGGCCGAGGACGCGGGCGTCGACCTGGCCCCGGTACCCGACCTCAGCCAACTGCCAGACCTGGTCGAGTCGGCGAAACGAGCGGGTGTGCCGGTGGAGGTGCGCGTGGCCGACACCGTGCGGACGGCCGTGCTGCGGGAAAATGTCGCCCTGGCCACCTACCGGATCATCCAGGAGGCGCTCAGCAACGTCATCCGGCACGCGCCCGGCGCCCGTACGGTGATCTGTCTTGATATCGAAGGCGGCGATCTCGTGTTGTCCGTCGTGAACGACGCGGCAACGCGCTCGGCTGAGCCCCTGGAGCTACCCGGACTGACCGGCCACGGGCTGCCCGGGATGCGCGAGCGGGTCCGGCTGGTCGGCGGGTCGCTGGAGGCGGGCGTCCGCGACGATGGCGGCTTCGGGGTGACGGCACGCATGCCGATCGGGGACCCGCAGTGATCCGGGCGCTGATCGTGGACGACCAGTCGATGATTCGCGTGGGCATCCGCGCGATTCTTCAGGCACAACCCGACATCGAGGTCGTCGGCGAGGCGGAGAACGGGCAGCTCGGCGTGGAACGCGGCCGCAGCCTGCGCCCCGACGTCGTCCTGATGGACGTCCGGATGCCGGTGCTGGACGGGCTGGCCGCGACGAGGGCCCTGCTCGATCCGGAACGCGCCCAGGGGCACACCCTCCGGGTGCTGATGCTGACGACCTTCGACCTCGACGACTACATCTACGCCGCGCTGCAGGCGGGTGCCAGCGGCTTCCTGCTCAAGGACAGCGAGCCCGACGATCTGGTTCGGGCCGTCCGGATCGTGGCCGGCGGCGAGGCCCTCCTGGCACCGAGCATCACCCGCCGGCTCATCGAGAACTTCGTCGAGGCACGGCCACACCGACCCGCCCGCGCCACGGCACTCAACGCCCTGACCGACCGCGAGCGCGAGGTGCTGCGCCTGATGGCGCTCGGCATGTCGAACACCGAGATCGCCGCCACGTTGTTCATCGCCGAGCAGACCACCAAGACGCACGTCAGCCGGATCCTGCAGAAACTCGGCCTGCGCGACCGCGTCCAGGCCGTGGTCTTCGGCTACGAGACCGGCCTGGTCACGCCCGGCGGCCCGACCAGGTAGTGCTTGGCGAGATCTGTGCCAAGATCGGCCGATGCCCCAGATCCCAGGCTATGAAGACGATCCCTTGGTCGATGGGGCGTACCTGGTAGACGAGCCGCTGTTCTGGGCGAGCCACCTGTTGCAGTGCACCAATGGCCTCGAAGCGCCGCTGTGTGCGGGATTCGGGGTCAGCGAGGCAGACCTGTTGCAGTTCTTCGAACGGGTCAGCGATGAGCGCCGGTGGCCAGTGCTGTCAGTCCCACTTTCGGCAGGGCACCTGCTCCATGTCGTCTACCGCAACCTTCCCGGAGAACATGGGTTCGACTACCTGCTGCACCATCCCGGATGGAAGGCGGCGGTGCCCCTGGCGACTGTCGAAGGTTGCTTCCGGGGACCTGGGCTGTGCTGGCCGGAGTTGCTATCTGTCGCGCATACGGCGGCCGACGCCGGATCGGCCCCGCGCCTCGACCCCCACACCTTCCTTCTGTTGCTGCCGATCATGAGCGACGCGGAGCTCCCCTTGGACGCGGACGTCGTCCTCGCTGCGATGTTGACCGCCTGCGGCGCCGCTGGGGAGACCGGGGTGCTGGCCCGCGTACTCCTTGAGGAGCAGGGCTGCTGGGGCCCGCAGAACTGGACTCTGACCCCGGCCGGACGAATCAGCGAAACCAGGCATGCGTTCCGCCGCCCCGGGGCTATGGCGCCAGACACGTTGGCTCAGGTCAGCTTGCTGCTCGGGCCAGGTGGCAACGTTTGACAATCGCAGGGCTCGGTCGACCGGCTCGACTTCCTTCTATACGCGGAGGGGTCGGCGGCGGTCGGTGCGCTGACGTCGACGTCGTGATCCGGCACCGCCCGCCCGTTCCGGCGTCAGGCTCCGCCCTCGTAGTGGCCCACGATGCCCCGCCAGAAGGAGGCGAAGAGGACCACCCCCGCCGCGACCCAGGCGACCGCCAGCAACCGTCCCGCACCCGAGACCGCGGCACCCAACCGAGTCCGACGAGGACGAACTGGACACCGACGAGGCCGGCCATGGGCAGCAGTAGATGCCGGCCCGGCCGCACCTTGCCCTCGGCACCATCGTGCCGGCCGGTGAGCAGCCACCACCGGACGGCCAGGCCGAGCGCGCCAGCATCAGCGGCTTCGGGTGGCTCTGCAGCGCCCGCAGCTCCCTTCCGGCCTGGCTGCGCACCTTCTGGCTGGCGTCCTTGAGGTTGCGCCCCCAGCAGACACCCGCTCACCGATCGCGCCCGTGCCGCCCTCCGGCAGGCCCAGGTCGTTCGCCAGGTCGCGACGTGAGCCTTGTCGACCGCGTGTGGCGCACGCGCTCGGACGCGGAGGAGACGATGACGTCCGCGGTGGCCGGGTGGCCGGGTGGACGGGCTCACGGCACGAACGTGCCGAGCTGTTCGTCGAGCCAGGGGTAGAGCTCCTCGGCCGGGGTGTTCAGCCGCGACTTCATGTACCGGGTCTGATCGTCGGCGAGCACCTCGATCGAGCCGTTCGCGATCGCGTCGTAGGCCTGGGCGACCACGTCGGCTGGGCTGACCTTGGGCACGTCCCAGCGCGCCGACATCGGGGTGTCGATCATCCCGACCAGCAGGGCGACGACCTGGGTGCCCTGCGCGCGCAACTCGAAGCGCAGCGCGTTGGTCGCTGACCACATCGCCGCCTTGGACGCCGCGTACCCCGTCGGCACGTTGACCCAGGCCGCCGAGGACAGGATGTTGATCATGGCGCCACCGCCGTTGCTCACGAGCACCGGGGTGAACGCCCGGGCGACGCGCAGCGTGCCGAAGAAGTTCGTCTCGAAGATGCGGCGCAGCTCCTCCTCGGGCCCGGAGATGGAGTCGCCGGCCGGCGCAATCGCCGCGTTGTTGATCAGCAGGTCGACGTCGGGCGCGGCCTGCGCGGCCCGGGCGGCGTCGTCGACGCTGGTCAGGTCGAGGGTCAACGGCCGCACCCGGGGGTCGGCCCACGAGCGGGGCGTGCGGGCGGCGGCGTAGACCCGGGCCGCGCCACGGTCCAGGGCCTGCTGCACGAACTGCTCGCCGAGACCGCCGTTGGCGCCGGTCACGAGCACGGTACGACCGTTCATCTAGACTCTCCTCAGTAAGTGGGGACTTCCCCCGGAAACCACTATATGGGGACTGTCCCCGGATAGCCAAGGAGGAGTGTCCATGGCTACACGGCCGCTGCGTGCCGACGCCCAGCGCAACCGGGAGGCGATCCTCACTGCGGCTCGCGAGACCTTCGCGGCCGAGGGGGTGCTCACCTCGCTCGACGGGATCGCCCTGCGCGCCGGGGTCGGCAACGCCACGCTCTACCGCAACTTCCCCACCCGCGACGACCTACTCGCGGCGGTCATGGCCAAAAGCATCACGGACGCGTTGGCCGAGGCCGACACGCTGGCCGCGACGCTGTCCCCGCGGGCGGCGCTCACCGAGTGGCTCAAACGGCTCACCTGGCACCTGCGCATCTGGCACGACCTGCCGTACTGCCTGGCGACCGCTCACCAGAACGCCGACTCGCCGATGAAGCCGGCCTACGACCCGCTGCTGGCCCGGACCGGCACCCTGCTCGACGCGGCCAAGGCGTCCGGCGACGCCGCCGCGACGACCACCACCGACGAGGTGTACGAGCTGGTCCTCGCCCTGTCCTGGGCCGTCGACAGGTTCCGCGACGACGAGTCCACCGCCCACCGCCGGGTGACCATGGCCACCGCCGGGATCTTCACGGCGTGAGAGCGTCGTGGCGAACTGCACGCCACGACCTCGAGCGACGACGCGGCGGGCGGGCGGGCGGGCGATCCAAGATCACGACCGGGGACCATGGCGCAGCATGCGCCAACCAGCACAAACAGTTCCGAAACAGCCGAGCACCCAGCGAGTACCACGCTCCCACTAGACGGGAGTTCGGGCTCGAAAATGGGAACGAAAAAGGCCGTGACCTTAGTTCTTGCTGGTCACGGCCTTGATCTTTTGTGCGCCCGAAGGGACTCGAACCCCTAACCTTCTGATCCGTAGTCCAAAGCTCCGAACACACACTCCTACGGCGAGCACTCTACCTAAAACTCGTCCGCCGCAAGCCTTCCAGTTCATTCGAGTACAAGTGCGTCCTTCCAGGTCCGCGCCTTGCACGGGCTGACAATCCGCTGTTGTTGATATGTGAACGGGCGTCGCGCTTCCTGGTGGGTCCGGTTGCGTAGCGCTAAATCCACTTCAGTCCCCCGTCGGCTGAGCAGCCACCGAGCAACCACGATCGCCGCGGACCAAACCCGCGCCGGGTCCCCCGCCACCGTTCGAGCGGATGTCATCACCTGCACGTGCTGCCGGCATCGTCGGCTCGAAGGCTCAGCCAGGGCCGAACGCTCATCAATATCGTCTCCGGCAAGGACGACCTGGCCGCGTACGGCGACGGCGAGAGCGACCCGGCCCACCGGTACGCCCGTACCCGGGAGTTCCTGCAGATCGTGCGCAGGTGTGGGCCCAGGAGAGCGTCACCTACCAGGGTGAGCACTTCGCCGTCACCGGCTCCACCCTGGCGCTCCGACCGGTCGTGCGAGGCGAACGCAGACACCCCCGGCTCTACTTCGGTGGCGCCTCCCCCGCCGCCGAGGAGGTGGCCGCCGCCGAGGCCAACGTCCAGCTCTTCTGGGGCGAGCCACTCGACGGCGTGGCCGAGCGCATCGAGCGACTCACGCACCTCAGCGAGAAACTGGGACGCGAGCAGGCGCCGCTGGAGTTCGGGCCTCGGGTCACCACGCTGGTGCGGGAGACCACCGAACAGGCGTGGGCCGATGCCGAGGTCAAGGTCGCCCAGATGGCCAAGGGCGCCAGTGCCGCACGTGACCAGAACTGGCGGGCCGCCGTCGGTCAGCGTCGACTGCTCGACCTCGCCGCACGCGGGGAGGTCCTCGACGGCAACCTCTACACCACGCCCGGCACGTTCGGTGGCGGCCGAGCGGGCACCACCTGGCTGGTCGGCTCCCCCGAGGACGTGGCGAGTTCGCTGCGCAAGTACCAGCGGCTCGGCGTCACTCACTTCGCGCTCTCCGACACGCCCTACCTCGGCGAGATCAGGCGTGAGGGCGAGCAACTGCTGCCGCTGTTGCGCACCCGAGCACGCCGCCCCGCCGGTGATCTCCGCAATCAGTTCCTACCGGCCAAAGAGCCTGAAGCGGTTGACCCGTGGAGACCCTCCGACTGCCGGTGCGTCCGCATTCGAACCGACGACCCCAGCACTGGCATCCATAACGACCACCCCAGCCATGCTCGGGAGTCCCGTGACTGCCCAGCCGACCAGGTCAGCCAATAATTCGAATTCAGTGGCGTGAATCCGACTGATTTCCCCGGTGATGGAGGCCATTGGTTTCTCAACACCGCGTGGCCGGGATCGGCCCATCAGGGCCAAACAGGACACGACATCACCCGGAGACGCTCTCTGCCGAAGAAGGGTGCGAGGTGCAGGTCGCGGAGCATAGCCGCTGGTGCCCGTGCCGCGGTTGCCGGTCCAGGTGACGATTGTGGAATATTGGTGCAGTCGTGCCATGCGCTTAGCCTTCCTGGTCGGTGCTGTCGTACGCATCTAAGAACTCCTAACTCTTTGAGTGTTGGAGTCGGCGCCAGCAGATGATGGCGCAGGCGAGGGTAAGGAAGGCTTCGTGGATGTCGTCGCGGATCTCCCAGCGGATGCGCAGACGGCGAAACCAGTGCAGCAGGGCGATGGTCTGCTCGACGACCCAGCGTCCGGTGCCGAGTCCTGAGCCGTGTCCGGTGGGCGTCGGCGATGACCGGGGTGATGCCCTTGACTCGCAACTCGCGGCGGTACTTGTCGAAGTCGTAGCCGCGGTCGGCGTAGATCCGCTGCGGTCGTTGTCGGGGACGGCCTCGGATGCCCTTGATCGGTGGGTGGGATCTTGTCGACCAGGGGCAGGAGTTGGGTGACGTCGTGGCGGTTGCCGCCCGTCAGTGCGACGGCGAGGGGGATGCCGCCCGCGTCGGTGATGACGTGGTGTTTCGAGCCTGGCTTGCGGCGGTCGACCGGGCTCGGACCAGTTTTGGGCCGCCCTTGAGTGCCCGAACATGGGTTCCATCGATCACCGCCCGAGACATGTCGAGTCGTTGATCTGTGTTTCGCGCCGATACGGGCGTAGACCTCGGCGGCCATGGGCGCCCCGGCGGCCGGGCCCCAGCACCCCGTCGCTTCGGAAATCGAATCAACGCCCGGGACGCTACTGTATCGAGGATCGAAGCATCAAGAGGGGCGGCACAGGCAATGACTGCACCCCGGCCGGGCCGGCCGGTACGCGGATCGACTACCGGGCGACCCCTCATGGCCGCCCTCGACCTGTTCGGCCGCCGCTGGAACCTGCGCATCGTCTGGGAGCTGCAGCACGGGCCGGTCGGGTTCCGCGCCTTGCAGCAGCGCTGCGACAACATGTCCTCCAGCGTCCTGCGGCAACGGCTGACCGAGCTCCTTGACGCCCACCTCGTCGCCCAGCAGCCGGACACGACCTACACGCTTACCGATCTGGGCAGCGGTGTCTACCGGGCATTGCGCCCACTCGCCCGCTGGTCCGACGCGTGGGCCTCGGCCATGGACGAGGACGGCGAAGAACCGAACCCGTGAAGCACCGCCTCTGGCGCTTCGAAAACCGAATCGCTACGGTGCTTCTGAATCCGAATCACCTGGAGGGGTCATGGCTCGCATCCCGGCGCTCGAACCGCCGTTCACGCCGGACGTGGCGGCCCAACTCGCCACGATGATGCCCGCCGGAATGCCTCCCATCGGCCTGTTCCGAACGTTCGCCAAAAACTTGCCGATGACCGTCGCGATGAACAACTGGGGCAGGTACGAACTCGGCCGCGACCTGACCCTGACACTCCGCGAGCGGGAGATCGTCATCCTGCGCACCTGCGCGCGCTGCGGCTGCGAATACGAGTGGGGCGTCCACCTGATGGTCTTCGCTGAGCGTGCCGGACTCTCGCCGGCCGAGGTCACCTCACTCACCGGCGGCTCCCCTGACGATCCCTGCTGGACGGTCGACCGCGAAGCCATGCTCATCCAGATGGCGGACGCCCTGCACAACTCATGCGACGTCGACAACGACCTATGGCGATCCGCGCAGGAGCTGCTCGACGAGCGGCAACTGCTCGACGTGCTCATGCTGTGCGGGTGGTACCACGCGATCTGCTTCGCCGCCCGCACCGCTCGCGTCGACCTCGAGCCCGGCGCTCCGCGCTTCGCCGACATCACGGCCGCCTGATGGTCAGCCCACCGGTGGCAGTGGTAAATGCCTGCACCCGCGACGGACAAGGCGGCAGCCCCACCGCGGTCGTGATCGACGACGCCACGCTCACCGACAACGACCGGCATGCCACCGTCCGCAGGACCGGCACCTCCCACACCGCGTTCATCGACGCCAGCACACCGGACACACCCGCGGTGCGCTTCTTCACCAGCGTCGGGGAACTCACGAACTGCGGCCATGGCACCATCGCCGCGCAAGCCGTCCTGCTGCACCGCAGCGGCGCCACCGAGCACCACGGGCGCCAGCGCACCGCGGGCCGCACCTTCGCCACGACCGCCATCCGCCGCCACAACGGCGTCGAAGCCTGGTTCGACCAAGGCGTCATCGCCCTGGCGGACCACGCCGACCCCACCGGCGGTGGCATCATCGCGGCCCTCGGCCTGCAACGAACGGACATCGCCGCCGACGTGCGGGTCGCTTCTCCCGGCACGCCACGACTTCTCGTCCCCCTCCGGGATCACCCGACACTGCTGTCCATGCGGCCCGACTTCGATCAGCTGGCAACCGAATGTCGCCGACTCGGATATCTCGGCTGCTTCACCTACGCACTCTCGCCGACCTTAAGAACGGCCGCAGCTCGAATGTTCGCCCCCGCGGTCGGCGTCAACGAGGACATCGCGAACGCCAACAGTGTCGGCTGCCTCGCCGCCCACCTACTCGACACATCCGGCACCGGCGAGATCGAAGTCCACCAGGGCGACACGCTCCGGAGGCCATCATCAATATCAGCCAGCGCGACACACACCGGATCCGGCATCGTCGCCAGAATCGGCGGAGTGGTCGACCTCGGCCCGCCCATCGTTCCCGGCTGAAATGCCGAGCCTTTCACGTGATGATCGGATGCACGGTCATCGGCAGATCCGGTCGTCTCGGACGCGCGGTCAGCGGCAGATGCGTGCGCCTTCCTGACCTTGGGGTTGATGTGCGGCCGGCCGCGAATCTGTGCGTCGTACGGCTCCTGGCACGTTCGGTTTCGACAGGTGGAAGCGATCTCACCAATACACGACAC